>CAMAPI010000001.1 GCA_945860065.1 Chryseobacterium gleum
GTGGGTGATGGTATTTCCTTCGTCGTGTGTTGTTAAACATACATGTACCTTGTTGTATTCATTGGTCCACGTTGGATGATGGTTTTGTTTCTCTATTTCCACACTCGCTTTCACCATCCAATCGATGGCCTCTTTGAAAGAAGAGAACATAAACGTTTTCTTGAGTTCATTGTTTGATTCGGTCCAGTTGTTCATGTAGTAAATGTAGGATAATTCTATCACCTATCACGTATAAGTAAAAATGTTTTACACGAACATAAAACAACTAAAAGTAGTGTAAAAACAACCAAATAGTTAATATAAAGTGAAGTATATGTTTTAACTTTGTCATCAAGCATTTAAAAAAAGAATAATGATCACAGCGAAATCCATTGGAATGAAATTAACGTCAGCCCGAAAAAGCAAAAACTTCTCTCAGGCCACATTTGCGCAGGAACTAGCGTTGAGTCCGCAGGCGGTTGGAAAATGGGAGCGAGGGGAATCGCTTCCGGACATCATTTTACTGTGTCGAATCGCTGAACTATTGGCAGTCGATTTGAATTATTTTTCGGAACAAGGGTCATCACCTGTAGCTATTCAGGAGAAGGAACTACCGCAAGAACGGAATTCCACCGAATTGGATGCCATCGATAAAAAGAAAAAGCACAATTGGAACATGTCCGAAAGCAACTGGATAAACGTTGACTTCTCAGGCATAAAAAATATTCAAGAAAGGTTTCATGCTGCCAATGTCAAAAAGTGCCAGTTTATCGGTGCTGATTTATCCAACGTGCAAATGAAATCCAACAACCTGGATTACTGTGACTTTAGCCAGGCAAAGTTGACGAATATGCTGATTCAAAAGTCCAATTTTGCACAGTGTTCCTTGAAAAGTGCGAACCTTAAGGAAACAGAATTTGTCAGTTCTTTTCTTTCATCTTGCGATGTAACAAAGTCAGATTTGACCAAGGTACTTTTTTCCTACGCTGGAATCGACAAACTGAATTTTGACCAAGTCGAATTGAACCGAACAGCCTTTGTGCATACGCGTCTATCGAATGTGCAATTCAGTGGCACAATGGACCGCTGTTCTTTCGAGAAATGTTCCTTCAGCAAGGTAACGTTTCACAAGGTGAAATTCCTTCAAACCTTTTTCAAATACAATGATTTGAAACGGGTGAAATTCACCGACTGTGAAGCGGACCGACTCACCTATGAGTTATTAAAACACGGCAAAGCGGATTTGACTGGGATAAGAGTTGTTTAGTCTGAGGAATTTGAATTAAACTAGTTGTTCAAGTTACTGTCTGATTAATAAAACCGAACTTCTTCCCCTTGAAAATGTTATTTTTGTTCTATGAATTCGAAAAAAGGCATCGCCATCTTAGGATCTACTGGATCCATCGGAACCCAAGCGCTTGAAGTACTGGAAACGTATCCCGATTACTTTGATTTACAAGTATTAACGGCTGGTAAAAATGCCGACTTGTTAATCGAACAAGCGCTGAAATACCACCCGAATTCTGTGGTGATTGGCGATGAATCACTCTACCAAAAGGTAAAGGATGCACTTTGGAACCAGGACATTCACGTATACGCTGGCGAACAAGCACTGTGTCAAGTAGTGGAATCGAATGAAGTTCACACCGTGTTGACAGCTCTAGTTGGTTACGCCGGACTCAAACCAACGATTCATGCGATTGAAGCTGGAAAAACGATTGCCCTTGCAAACAAGGAAACCTTGGTCGTTGCTGGTGAACTCATCACGAAATTAGCGAAGGAAAAAGGAGTGAATATTTATCCGGTGGATTCCGAACACTCTGCGATTTTTCAATGTTTGGTCGGAGAATATCAGAATCCAATTGAAAAAATATATCTAACGGCTTCCGGTGGACCTTTCCGTGGATTCACCTATGAGCAATTGCAAACGGTGAGTTTGGCGCAGGCGTTAAAACACCCAAACTGGTCCATGGGGGCGAAGATCACCATCGATTCTGCTAGTTTGATGAACAAAGGATTGGAAGTCATTGAAGCAAAATGGTTATTTGGCCTGCAAACGGATCAAATTGATGTCATCGTGCATCCGCAGTCCATCGTGCATAGTTTGGTGCAGTTTGAAGATGGAAGTATGAAAGCGCAAATGGGACTCCCAGATATGAAGCTTCCGATTCAGTATGCGCTAACGTTTCCACAACGACTCCCAACAAATTTCCCGCGTTTCAATTTCATGGATTACCCACAATTAACGTTTGAAGCGCCAGATAGAAAGGTGTTTAAAAACCTTGACCTTGCTTTTAAAGTCATGGACATGCATGGAACCGCAGCTTGTTCTTTAAATGCAGCGAATGAAATAGCAGCGGATGCTTTCTTAAATGAAAAAATTAGTTTTCTGGAAATTGCTGAAATCAATCAAGCGGTGGTCGAATCGGCAAGCAATGTCTTGACTCCAACGTACGAACAGTACGTTCAGGCGGATGAAGTTGCCCGTGAAGCAGCCCGTGAATTTATCCGTAAAATCTCTTAAAAGAACGCTCGTAATTCCATCGATCCGTTGTGAATGGTTCTGGATGTTCCCGTGTCTCGTCCGCTATATTGCAGCGTCATTTGTAGGTTTTTGGACAAAGTGCGCTGGTAGCCAATGGTCCAAGTAAAGTTCGTTCCAGGTTTGAGTGATTCCAACAATTCATAACCGATTGCGGATTGCGCGGATCCGGTATAATCCAATTGAATCCATTTAAATTCTCCTTGAAATCCTCCTTTTTCCGTTTGATTTTGCTTCCACGTAAGTCCAAGTTCTTTGAGCATACACGTTTCGCCACCGTAAACTGCTTCATTCTGTTTGTTGGAAATCCTTCCCGTTAAAGCATAACGCGAATTCGTGGATCCTTGGTAAATCAAACTTTGCTGAACTTGGCGGTAGCCATAAACGTAGTTCCTTCCACTGGTGTAATCTGCTAAACTTGACTTTGTGCCCATTTTCGCACTCGATTCAATGGAAAAAGTGGGATGAACATTCCAACGAAGTAAAATTTCCTGACTTTTCTGGCTGCGCGCATCTTGTCCATTGGCCAATAAATTCTTGGTGTCGTTTTGCTGCACTTGATACTCCGCTGTAAAGATTTTCCCCATCCGATTGAAGAATAGGGAATTGTTCATGGTAATGGATGAACTGACTAAACTGCTGTTTGCGATATCGTTGAAAAAGGGATTAAACGCACTTTCCAGGTTAAATTCATTGATTTTCCGCTGCATGCGCAAGCGCGCTTGGTCGGAGAATTTTCCCAGTACTTTTTTCCACGTTTGTTGATCGTTCCAAATGCGTTCTGGCCGCCAAAAAATACTTTGATTGTACTCGTTTGAAAAGGTGTTTGCGTAGTCATTGCTTGGAATAAAGATTCGAATGTAACTCGCTTGATCAATGTACTGAGCGATTTCAAATTCATTTAAATCTTTGATTCCGTCGTTGTTGTAGTCAATCCACGTGTAAAGCCCTTGTCCATCATTGACTTTCAAATACTGAAACTGTCTTTTCTGTTCCAATCCGGATCCAACTTCATAAAAGGTATTGATGATTAACGCGTTTTTGAAAAATCGTCCTTCGTAATCGATGCGTCCCACCAAGGAATTCTCCGGTGTTTGCGGAAGCAAAACGCTATCGAGTATTTCCAGCGAACGGTACGCACTTAAAATGGTCAAACGCTGATTTTTGAGCTGATTCCAACTGAGTTCTGCCCCAGCTGTTTTCGCTTTTGCGGCATTTCTTAATAGCAAGGAATCACTTCGTTGATCGATGCGTTCGCGGTAATAAAGTTTATATTGATAGGAACTGGTGTCCGCATTGGACAGGTAAAACTGATAGTCAAAAAACTGATAACTAGGTGTGCTCATCAAAGAATCTGCGAGGAAAACGTTTCGTTCGTGATCATCCTTGTAGCCCAATTTGATATTCCCTAGTTGCTTGGAAAGATCCACGCGGTGTCGCACAAATGAATTGCTTCCATTTGCAGTACTTGCCTTGGATGTTAAGGCACTAGCATCCCAATTCGCGGACCATCCGCTTTGCTTCCAATTTCCCTCGGAAAACAAACGCGAACCGTTGAAATCACTGCCAATGGAATAATTTTGCGCCTCGAGTTTGGCCAATCCTTTTTGTTTATCCGCCAACTTAATTCCTGTAAGAAAGGAGGTTTGTTGTCCAACAAAGTTTTTGTTTCGCGTATTCCAATCTCGATCAAATTCAACCTTTCTGTATTGCTCAATGGGACTAAAGGAACGACTTAAATACTCGAAATCCAGATAGGTTTCAAAGGAAACCGCTTGCCATTGATCTTTTTTCAACGGGATTTGCTGCACTAATTTAGAGCGATTCGAGAATCCTTGGTCATCCTTAGCGTCCAAACGCGAAAAGGTGTTTTGATCATTTGTAGTTAGGGCGGACTCGGTTTCAATGCGCATCGTTGGACTCACTTGAAACTGGATTCCAGCGGAGACCATTTGTTTTTGTTTGGGAGTGATCACACTTCGATTGGGAGAAAAGTCACCTTGTTGAATTCCGGCAACGGGCGCCACCCATTTGTATACTTTTCCTAAGGCATTATACGAATCTAGTACGTAATCTCCTTTGTTTTGTCCAACATATTGAAAGGATGCTCGGTAATGTGCAAGCGCTGGATCCACGCTAAAAACCAGGACAGAGTCAAACGTGAGGGAATCGATTAATTGATACAACAATTGATTCTCGCTGTAGCCAACTGAATCGATGCTGTTCACCACTGCCTGCGATAAATCATCGCCAATTTGTGATAGACCATACTTTTGCGCGCTGCTTAAGTCCTGCTGTAAGGATTGATTTTTCGCGTCTTGCTCACTGTAGGCATTAAACCAAATTTGACCTTTTTTTAATTCAAGTCGCGTTGCGCTTTGAAGCAGTGAACGTGCATAATTTTGATCGGAGTACTGAAATTCTGCTACAATACGGATGTCCTTGGTAATTAAATGCCGAGAAGTAAAAATAAGTTCGGAGGTATTGTAGTCAATCGTGTAATCGAATTCTTGTCCGCGCATGAGTAATTTTCCATCGATGTAAATGCGCTCCGTTCCCGAGAGAATGGTAATGAATGGTTCGTTTTCAGCTCCTCTCAAGCGATATGGACCTTGATTGGCTTCCACTCCTTGAATGATTTGACGGTTGAATTTTCCTTTGGAGAGCGCGACGCTATTTTGGGTAAACCATTTGGCATCAGTGGCTGTTTTCCCTTGAAATTCTGAACTGATTCCTTGTCCACGTTTTTTGTAGTTCATGAAATATCCGGCCGGCTTCGACAACCAAAAATCACCCGTAATTAACTTGAACTGATCGTTCGACAATTGAATGTACACTTGATCGAATTCTTGCAGTTTATTGGTGTTGCCATCCGCTTGAAGGGGAATATTCGCATCCGAAATAGATGCGGTTAATTTTAAGTTGTCACTAATCATTCCGTTTAGCTCTAAGTTTAAGGCGGAGTTAATCCCCAAACTTTGCTTATTTCCAAAGCTCAATCCTCTCGAAATACTGCCATTTTTTGTGATTTCATTCCCTCCAAAAAGAGTTGGATCAGCGGTATTTGCTTCGATCTTAAATAGGTCTCGCTCACTAAAAGGACGACCTTGAAAAATGAGCGTAGTGTCCCGTTTTAGATACTGTTTGGTGAAATCAAAGGGCCAAACTTGGTAGGAAAGTGTTAATGTGTCTGTTGATTCCTCGATTAATCTAAACTTAGCAGAAAGAAAATCGATTTTATAAGCACTCGCTTTTAAGGTATCCTTGCCAACGATTACCACAAAGGAACTTGGATAAATACTCAGCGTGTCGATGCGCTTCCACTCAGTGCTAAATTTTTGATGAACGATGCGGTGATTCCCATTTTGGGCTTTTGCTCCAATGGAAATAAAACAAAACAAGAAGAAGGTCCAAAAATAGTTCGGCATCATGCCTTACGAAGATAAGGTTGTTGGCTTGATTAACGTTCGAAATGCCAATAGATTGTTTAAGAAACGATTATTTTGTTCGTCCATCGACAATTGACTCCGCAACTTAATAATCTTCGTTCGTTTTGTTAATCGATGCGATCAAATCCGGTATACGGACGAAGTGCTTCAGGAATGACGATGCCATTTTCATCCTGGTGATTTTCCAATAAGGCAGCAACGATTCTTGGCAAAGCAAGTGCAGATCCATTCAAGGTATGACAAAGTTGAGATTTTTTGTCCACATCTTTAAAACGTAACTTCAAACGGTTTGCTTGGAAGGTGTCGAAACGAGAAACGGAACTTACTTCCAACCATTTTTCTTGCGCAGCGGAGTACACTTCAAAGTCGTAGGTCATGGCAGATGCAAAGCCCATATCACCGCCACATAAGCGTAAAATACGGAACTGAAGTCCAAGTTTGTCTAAAAGTCCTTTTACGTGTTCCATCATGTCTTCCAATGCTTGTGCGGTATTCGATGGATGTTCAACGCGGACAATTTCCACTTTATCAAACTGATGAAGGCGGTTTAATCCTCGTACATCTTTTCCGTAAGATCCAGCTTCTCTTCTAAAACATGGCGTATAACCACACATTTTTATCGAGAAATCGGGACCAGGTAAAATAACATCTCTGTAAATATTTGTCAAGGGAACTTCTGCCGTTGGAATCATGTAAAAGTCGTCCTCTTTCATGTAGTACATTTGTCCTTCCTTGTCCGGAAGTTGTCCTGTTCCAATTCCACTTGCTTCGTTCACCATCAACGGTGCTTGTATTTCTTCGTAACCTACTTTGCTTGCTTCTTCTAGAAAGAACTGAATTAACGCACGTTGTAATTTTGCTCCTTTTCCACGGTAAAACGGGAATCCAGCACCTGTCACTTTCACGCCTAATTCAAAATCGATGAGGTTGTATTTTTTCGCTAAATCCCAGTGGGGCAATGCGTCAAATCCAAAATTCGGTGCGCTTCCTTGCTCGTAAACAGTTTCGTTATCGTTTGCGTCACGTCCACTTGGAACAAGTTCATTCGGTACGTTTGGCAAGGTATAAAGCAATTTGGTGATTTGCTCATCTAATTTGTCTACCGTAGACTTTAATGAAGCCTCCTGAACTTTGAGTCCAGCCGTACGTTCTTTCAACGAAGCCGCTTCCGCTTGTTTTCCCGCCTTGAATAATTCTCCAATGGAACGAGCCAATTGATTCATTTCCGCAGCGATGTTATCTAAGTCAGTCTTTGCCGCACGCCATTCAACATCTTTGCTTAGAATCTCGTCTAAAGTCGATTCTGCATGGATATTTCGTTTTAATAGTCCCTCGACTAAAGCGTCTTTTTCGGCACGAATGCGTTGAATTTCTAACATATCAGTTTATTTGCGAAAACAAAAGTAATGAATTGAGGCGAAAATTCCGCTCAAATCCAAACGGGATAAAGAAAATAAGTCTGTGGGTTGTTAATAGTACCCTGTTGATTTCTCCTAATTCATTCCCGTTATTAGGACAGCTATTTTACTAATTTTGACTACAATTAGATAAAATGCAGGTAAAAATCACCAATAAGTCCAAACATGACTTGCCGAAGTACGAAACGACAGGGTCTTCTGGTATGGATATCCGCGCAAACATCGACGAAGCAGTTTCTTTAAAATCCATGCAGCGCAGTTTAATCAAAACGGGATTGTTTTTGGAAATGGATCCATCCATTGAATGTCAAATTCGTCCGCGGAGTGGTTTAGCGCTAAAAAAAGGCTTAACCGTTTTGAATACGCCGGGGACGGTGGATGCAGATTACCGCGGCGAAGTCGGGGTGATATTAATCAATTTATCCGAAGAAGAAGTCATCATTGAAGACGGCGAACGCATTGCGCAAATGGTGTTTTGTCCCGTTCAAAAAGTAACCTTAACAGAAGTCACGGAACTCACAGATTCAGCGCGCGGAGCGGGTGGATTTGGGAGTACGGGAGTAAAATAACGTATTATGAATGTAATCATTCCAATGGCTGGAAGAGGCAGCCGACTTAGACCACATACCTTAACGGTTCCAAAACCACTGGTTCCGGTTGGCGGAAAACCAATTGTTCACCGTCTAGTCGAAGACATTGCGCGCGTCTGTGCAGAGAAAATCGATGAAATCGCTTTTGTGGTTGGGGAGTTTGGAACCGAAGTAGAGCAAGAATTACTCGCTGTAGCCGAGAAATTGGGAGCAAAAGGCTCCATCCATTACCAACTCAAACCTTTGGGAACGGCGCATGCCGTGCTGTGCGCTGCTGACAAATTAAAGGGTCCAGTTGTCGTAGCATTTGCCGATACCTTATTCAAAGCCGACTTTAAAATCAGCTCAGAAGATGAAGGGATTTTATGGGTGAAGCAAATCGAAGACCCAAGTGCTTTTGGCGTGATTAAAATGAATGAGTTGGGTGAAATTATCGATTTCGTGGAAAAACCAAAAGAATTTGTTTCCGATTTGGCGATGATAGGCATCTATTATTTCCGAGACGGGGAGCGTTTACACAAGGAATTACAGTACTTAATAGACAATGACGTCATTAAAAGCGGTGAATATCAGCTACCTGATGCCCTTCGTCGTTTAACAGAATCGGGAGTTATTTTCAAACCGGGAACTGTTTCTGAATGGCTCGACTGTGGTAACAAAGAAGTAACCGTTCATACCAATCAACGTGTGTTAGAATTTGATTATGCCTCCGGACTTTCCATGCAAGCCGCAAGCGCAACATGCACAAATTCAGTGATTATTCAACCGTGCTTTATCGGTAAAAATGTGAAGATTCATGCATCTGTTATTGGACCACATGTTTCCATCGGCGCTGATTCGGTCATCGAAAATGCCATCATACGAAATACAAATATTCAGCAAAATACGCGTATCTCGAATGCGAATATTGTGGATTCCATGCTTGGCTCGAATGTTGTATATCAGGGACGATCAAAAGACCTAAGTTTGGGTGACTTTAGCACGACACATGAATAAAATCCTTTTTCTTATTTGTTGGACACTTGTAATTGCTTCATGTGCGAATTTGAAGAAAAAAAAGCAAGTGGAGCACGATGCGGTATACATACATACTTTTCACGAAGGGGTGCGCTTCAAACTCAATGGACAAGATCAAGAAGCGATTGATAAGTTTTATGCGTGTTTAGTCATTGATGAAAAGGACGATGCGGCACATTTCGCTTTGGCACAAATTTATTTAGACCAAGAGAACATGGACCAAGCAGCCGTTCACACCTTGAAAGCTTCTCAAATTGATCCAAAAAACGAACATTACCAAAGTGAATTGGCGTTCATGTATTTGGAAGTGAAAAAGTACTCCGAGGCAATCGCTGTGTTCGAAAAACTCCTGAAAAAAACTCCGAATAATCCAACTTTTTATGGAGGTGCAGCCGAGTGCTATGCAAAACTGGGAGATGTTAAAAAAGGCTTGGATTTATTGAATCGCATGGAAAACAACTTGGGACCCAATCCAGGAATAGCCATTGAGAAATTTATATTACTTGTTGCCGCTCATCGGGATGAGGAAGCGATCTCGGTTTTGAAATCCGCGAAGAAGAAATTTGAAGGCGAGCCCATGATTATTGCCAATTTGGTGGATTACTACTTACAGCACAAACGCTATCAGGAAGGATTCGACTTATTAAAAGAATTGGTTGCCGTGGATCCAAATAACGGAATGGCATTGTTGATGCTTGGGGACATGCAAATGCAATCTGGTGACAGCAAAAACGGACTTCAAAACCTCAAGGCAGCGATTAAGGCAGATGGACCAAGCATTGACCAGAAGATGAATATTTTGATGGCCCTTCAAGGTCAAGAAGTCATGGATCCAGATATGGAGTCATTGGTACTTTATATGCGTAAAAAATACCCTAAGGATGCCAAAGCTCACTCCATTACCGGAGATTATTATTTCAAAGTCAATCAAATCATCGAAGCACTCGACGCTTACAAATCTGCGGTTCATTGCGATCCGAATGTTTATCCCGTTTGGAATCAAATTTTATTGCTTGAATACCAATTTCAACAGTTTGACAGTCTAGCAGTCGATGCGGAGAAATGCATAGGATTTTTCCCAACACAAGCCTTGCCTTATTTTGTTCTTGGGACTGCATTAAATCAACAAGGCAACTTTCAGAAGGCACTCACTACCTTGGAAACCGGCTTGGATTATGTGCTCAAGGATGCAGACCTAAGAGCAGAATTTCAAGCTCAAATTGGGGAAGCTCAATTTGGATTGAATCGCAACAAGGAGGGAATTGCTGCCTATGAGTCAGCGAGAAATTTGGCTCCTCAAAATGCCTTTGTGAAAAACAAGTATGCTTATCGTTTAGCTTTGCATGAATTAGACTTATTGAAAGCTACACAATGCATTGATGAGCTATTGTTGACCTTTCCAAATGAGCCAAGTTACCTAGATACAAAAGGCTTTGTATTATTCCAACAGGGAAAATACACCGAAGCAAAATCGTTCTTTGAACGGGCATGTGGAGACCAAGAAATAAAAGATAAATCTTGCGCTGAACATTTGGGCGACGTCTTATTTATGTTAGGAAAAAAGGACGAGGCGATGTCCTATTGGCTACGAGCAAAGGAACTAGGCTCGACAAACAAAGCGCTAAATGAAAAAATCACACAAAAGAAGTATGCAAAACCTGTTTTTTAAACTAACCATAGCCTTTAGCTTTATTTGGACCTTGTCAGCTTGTTCACCCAAGGTTGGAGATGTCTTGGTGAGCGGGGAGAAACTCCCGAAAATTAAAGACAAAGATTTGATTGATAGATTAGATAGTTTGTCGAAAATAGAACCTAGAACCTTTTACTCTAAGCTAGACATCAGCTATAAGGATTCGACCATGGACATTTCCATTAAAACCTCTTTAAAGATTATTGCGGATAGCGCGGTGAGCGCGATTATTACTTATGCCCGTATTCCAATTATGACGGCAATGGTAACGAAAGACACGATTACCGTTGTAAACAAGCGAGAAAAATGTTACATCATTCAATCGTTGGATTACCTAAAGACCACCTTCGGCGTGGAGTTCACATATGAAAACATGGAAGAGTTGTTTTTAGGCAAGCCCTTAGACTATAACAGAGAACAGAAATACTTTGTGGAACATGACCCATATCAATACCAAATTTCCACCCATAAAAAACGCGACAAAAAACGAATGGATCGGCACCCGAAAGAAGACATTGTGTTAAATTACACCCTGAGTGATGATGCCAAGTCCCTTCAGCAAACAACGATTGTGAGTCCGAGTGATTCAACGGAAATCACCGTGATTTATGAGCAACGTCAAGAAGTGAATGGATTTAATGTTCCTAAAGTGGTTCATTTACACATTAAATCCAAAAAGAAAGGGATTTACATCAAAATGGAGTACGAAAAAGTGGAGATAAATGAGCCGCAAGAGTTAATAATTGTCATACCAGAGAAATATGAAAAATGTAAGTAGCCTTCTGTTTTTCCTCTTCTTTTTCAGCCTGTCTTATGGACAGTCAAGTCAAGAAAAACTGAAAAAAGAACAACAAAAACTGGAAAAACGTATTTCCAATACACGGGCATTGTTGTCCAAAGTGAAGTCCAATTCACAAGCTTCTTTGAACGAAATCCGCTTGATTGAAAATCAAATCAAAAGCCGAGAAGCGTTGGTTCGAATTTTTGATAATCAAGTGCGCATGGCTGAGATTAAAATGGTCGAGAAAAAACAAGAGGTGAAACGCTTGAAAAACAGACTGAGCGACTTAAAACGACAATATAAAAAGATGGTGCTCTATGCGTATAAGCACCGTAGCAGTTATGGACGAGTGATGTACTTGTTGTCTGCGGATAACTACAACGAAGCAATGAAACGAAACCGGTATTTGAAAAAAGTTGCGGGAGTTCAGAAAAAACAAGCGGCTTTGATTAGGCAACATCAAGCGTTAATTGCGGAGGAAATAACAAATATTTCTTTGGAAAAGGATTCCAAAGTATTGGCGCTTGAGGAGAAAAAACAAGAACGCGAACTGATTACCAAGGATAAAACGAAGAAAGAAAAATCATACGAGAAGTTTAAAAAAGAGGAGCAGAATTTATTGACACAGCTAAAAGCAGACGAGCGTAAAAAAGCGGAAATTAAGCAACGACTTGACTCGGAACTGCGACAAGAAATTGCTCGGGAACAAGCGCGTCAACGGGAACGGGACAAAGCACGTCAAGAAGAAGAAAAACGACTCGCAAATGCGGGAACTACAGCTCCAAAGGCTTCAACTGGTTCAGGCACTAAACCGCAAGAGTCACCTAAAACAACACCAAAAACAAGTGCTGTTGAGCCTACGAGACCAAATGCAGTAACTTACACAGAATCGACAGAAGGTTCAGCTGTTGGAAAAAGTTTTGAAGTAAACCGCGGACGTTTACCGTGGCCAGTGGAAAAAGGAAGTATTACAGAACGCTTTGGAACCAACCCGCATCCAACGTTGGCGGGTGTTGTAACAAATAACAATGGAATCGACATTACTTGTCCGAAATATGCGCGAGTTCGATCGATTTTTGAAGGGGAAGTAACGAGCGTTTTCTCAATTAATGGTGCAGGGAAGTTTGTTGTCATTAAGCACGGAGCGTATCGAACGGTTTATGGAAACATGCAAGAAACGTATGTAAGTGTTGGGTCAAAAGTATCTTCCAAACAAGCTATCGGAAGTTTATTGGCGGATGACAGCGGTGTTTCTGTTTGTCACTTTGAAATTCACTCTGTTGCTGGTGGATTGACCAAAAGTTTAAATCCATCACTCTGGATCGGACGCTAACTTTTTTTGTTGAAGTCCGAGGGCAATAATCATCGCGCACATCCCAAAAATCGGCACGGCCGCCTTATCCGTATCAAGGAAATTATTCAATAAGGCATGGATGAAATAGGTAGACAAGGCCATGATCATACTCAAAATCAGAATTCTTGTCCCTGAATCTGATAATGGAATCCGGTTGTATACCATGATACTGGTGTAAAAAATAGTCGCTACAATTCCTAAGAAGGAGAGTAATCCGATGAGTCCCATTTCTGCTAACGCACCAAGGAACTCGCTGTGCGCATTTCCCATGTCACCAAAATTGGTGGAAATAATCGTTAGATTCTGTGGTTCTTGAAAGGGCGCGTATTCAAAGGCGTAGGTTCCAGGTCCATAACCAAAAATCGGTCTTTTTTCAAACATCGCAAGGGCGCAACTCCAACGATTGATACGTTCCAAGTTGGAGGCATCCGTGGAAATATTCGTTGCACTTTGCAAACGCTCATCAAACGATTCGGTCGTATGATCCTGTTTATTGCGAGACAATTCCATTTGAATGGAATCCCATTTGAATAAAAGTACTAGTAAAACGATGGCAGCAATTCCAGCTAGGGGTTTCCAGTTGACTTTGTAATAGATTAACCCGCCGATGAACACACACCCAAAAACACTGAGCCAAGCAGCACGCGTATAGGAAAAATATAATCCGGCAAGAATGAGTACAATCATCGAAATGATTACAGCTTGGATTAACGGCGCATGTTTTTTATAAAAGTATAATCCAAAAACGAGCGGAACATTTAAGGCAATGATGGCGCCATAAATCGTGTGATCCTTGAAAAATGGTGACATCACCCAATGACTTTCCTTTTCTCCAAATCCATACATCGCGTGATGTGTAATGGTGTAAATCACCACCATACACGAAGAGGTAATGAACAACCAAATAAAGGCAATTCTATTTTTTTCCTTCTGAAAAAAGTGGATACCAAAAAACAAAACGGGCACAATAAACCAAAGTTTTGCCATTAGAAATTTAAAAGATACGATCGGATGCGAGCTCGTAATGGAGCTAATGAATATCCATATCAGAAAAATTCCAACGGAAAATAAGATGGGTTCACGCCATAGATTTTTCGGCATAAATGGACGGTACAGCTGGATGGCAGATAACCAAAGCATTAATCCAAATAACAAGGGTTCACTCGGAATGAAAAGTCCAAAACTGGAATTAAATTCCTCGATATTGATAGATAACGGAGTGAAAAAGGCAATGGCGATAAACAGTTTTTCCGTTTGAAAAACAGCGAAGTAAATGGCTAATAATCCAGCAGGAAAAAGACTAAGATATGCTTGATCTTCCCAAATTAATAATCCAAAGACAAGGGATAATAGAAAACCAACAATGCTGTAAATAACCGTTTTTTTCAAGATCTTAAGCTTCGTTCAATTTTAGCTCTTTGATGCGTTGTTGAATGAGTAAGAAGAACAATCCGAAAATGAATCCACCAATAGTAGAAACGAGCACGATGATCATGCGCTTCGGTTTTTCTTTACGATCAGCAACGACGGCTTTTTCCACGACAAATTTGTGATTGAATTTCGCGTTCGCATCCGATTCCGCTTGTTCATAGGATACACGGAAATCTTCAATTTTCACAATTTTTTCATTGCGTTGGTATTCCAATCCATCATAAACGGAACCATACTTCGAGTTGATATCGAGTTTACGCTGAATTTCTGTTTTTTCTGCTGGACTCTTTGAGTCCACTAAAGCTTGGTAAAGTGTCGCGCGTACGTCGTTTGGTAAGACACCCAATTGCGCTAAATCTTCTAATTGTTTCAACAGGGAATCACGTTCGTGTTCCATTTGTTTTTTCTTTCTGAGGTTGATTTCAAATGCTGGAATGGTACGTTCGCGAATCATCTCATTTTTAACGGTATCGATTAAATCAACGATATCATTGGCCATGGCAGCTGCTTTCTTTGGGTTTTTATCTAATACATCAATTTGAATGGAACCAAAACGCGTGCGATTGAAGGAAAAGTTTCCGTAATACGCTTTATTTAACTTATAATATTTATTCGGATCGTTTTCTGAAATCTCATAATCTGCTAACAAATCGTATTTTTTAACAATTCGGTCCTTAATTCTAGAGGATTGTAAAATCTGAACCAACTGTTCCGCTTGTTCTTCTTCACCAAAGTCCATGGCGGCTGCTTTCACGTTGCGCTGCGCATCGAAGGAAACATTACCTGATGCCGCAGGGAAAACAATCGCAGAGGATAAATAAAGGGGTGTAATGAGAAAAGATACGATGATGGAACCAATGGCCGCAATCGCTGTAATGATTAAAATCGGCTTTTTACTTTTCCAAATGAATTGGATTAAGCCCATACGTTCGTCTTGTAAGTTTATCTGTGTCATATCAATTTGTCCCCGCGAAGTTATGATTTTTGCCGCAAGCTATGACAATAACTCCGAAATTCAAAAAATATTTGATTTAAGACTGACTTAAAAATTGATTTTTTATTGGTTTTAGCTCTATGAATTTAAAGACAAGCATTAAAATGAAACCAAGTAAAAATTCTAGTGTTATCTCAAATAACAAAGTGAGTGGCTCATCACCGATAATATTCCGATCTATCGCGTTAAAGAAAACGAATTGTAAAATGGACAAACCACCAATGAAGCAAATGATATATCCGATCCATTTGAATATGTGTTTTAAACCAATGTGTAGTTTGAATAGACGCACACACAAAATAAATTGTGTCAATGCCATGATCAGCTGGGTAACAAAAGCGGTAAATCCAGCGCCAGCCGCACCATATTTTGGAATGAGCAATACGTTAAGACTCACATTAATCAAAACACCGATGGCAGAAATGATGTTGAGTTCTTTTAAATTTCCATGAGCTGTCAAAAGAGTGCCAAAAACAAAATTCATGGAAATTCCTATGAAACTCAGCATTAACCAGTAAAATGGATTGATCGATTGCGTATCCGACGTGTATAGTAGTTGGAAGATGCTTTCTGCATGAAGGATGACAATAAATACAACCACAAGAACTCCACTCATTAGGAAATTTGCGGATAGGACAACTAATTCACGTACTTTTTGCATGGAATCATGAAGCACATTAGAAAACATGGGAAATAATAATCCTGCGAAGATCATTCCAAACATGTAAAGGGCATCAAGTAGTCGAAATCCCTTTGCGTAAATCCCTGCCTCTATATTGCCATTCGCTCCTAATTGGTGCAAAAGAATCCCATCAATCCGTGTGTAAATTGACATGAGAATGATGAGTAAAGCAAAGGGCAAACTTTTTTGAAGAACGGATGTAAAATGACGCAAATCAATGTCCCAGCGAATCTTCCCAACTAGTCTTTTAAAGAAAATGAACGCCAACACAAACGTGAGGAAATAACCGAAAGTTTGCAATTGAACAAATAAAGGAATGGTCATTTGATAACCAATAGGTAAAAATAACACCGATCCTGCAGTAATAATCAGAATAATTCGATCAAAGACGGAGAAAAATGAATCGAGTTTGTAGCGTTGTAAGCCGGAAAAAAAACCCCTGAAATAGGCAATGAAAACAATGAACAATTGATTTAATCCTAGAAAGAACAGCATTTTCATGGCAACAGAGTCATAGCCTAATAAAAAGGCTGCTGAAAAGAGAATCCCGATGTAAAATAGAAATAATACAAGTCGTAGGATAAGAATGCTACTGATTTGAGATTTAGCTTCTTCTTGGTTTTTCGCTACTGTTTTAATGACGTAATTATTAATCCCCAAATCCATCAGGATATTGAGAATTAACGACAAACTTAATAGGGAAAAATACAATCCATAATTGTCGAGTCCAACAACATTTTGAACCTGAGCATCAATGCCAAATATGGCAATAGGCTTGATCAATAAATTGAGCAGAAGCGAAAACAGTAAGTTAGAAAAAAAAATACGATGCATATCGTTAGTCCTGTTTTTCTATGGCACAGAAACTTAACGAATTAAGTTGACCGTACCAGTAACAACTACGCGCTCATCCAAATCTGGATTTTTGAAAAGAATGCGGTACGTATAAACTCCTTCTTGCGCATCTAATCCTTCTTCACCTACTGAGCCATCCCAACCAAACAATACATTTCGTGTTTCAAAGAGCACTTCACCCCAGCGGTTATAAATCTGCATTTCAAAGTTGGAAGGATCATAACCAGAATAGAATATTGGTAAGAATACCTGATTGTTTTGATCTCCATCCGGCGTGAAACTATTTGGGATGTAATAAAGCTCGTTGTATTGGTATCCAATCGAAAAGGACATGCTATCCAAACAGTTGAGGGCTGTTAATGCGATTAAGTTGATGGTATAACCATTCATTGTACTTTGGAAAATATGCGAAGGCTCTACTTCGGTAGACATTTGTCCGTCTCCGAAATTCCATATATAATTTGTTGCTCCAGTGGATAAATTGCTGAATTGAACATATTGTGCCTCATTCGTGAAAATACTTATAGGTGATTCGAAATCGGCATTTGGTAAGTCTTCCACATAAATGTAATTAGCCATTGAGTTGGAAGCAAAACAACCATTCACCGTTGTAGCCGCAAGTGTAACATCAAATGTTCCTCCTGTTGGGAAAAGAATCGTAGTGGACGAACCAGTTCCAGTTAAGGCATTGCTTGTCGACCAATTGTAAGTTGCATTCGTTTGATCTGTCGCCGTAAACGTCACGCCAAGTGGCGCACATCCTTCCACAATGTTTGAACTAAATGTCACGATTGGTAACGGATTCACCGTCACTGTTCCACTTGCTGGTAAACTTGGACAATTCAATAAAGTGTAAATAACGGTTAGCGTAGTATCTACTAATGGACTCAAGGTCTGACTTGCCCCACCAACTAAATTCAACGGCCCCCATGTATAACTTCCTCCGGTAAGATTCGGAGTGGCTGTAAGCGTTACATTGTCCCCTTCACAGATCGTTGCACTTGACAAGGTAACAACAGGAATTGGATTTACCGTCACAATCGCATTGACACTTGGGCTCGTACAATTGTTCAAGGTATAAGCTACTGAATACGTAGTCGTAGTTCCTGGACTCACTTGAATGGAAGCTGTGGTTTCCCCCGTTGACCATAAATAGGTTCCGTTTGGTAAATTCGCACTTGCATTTAGCGTGGCAACTGAACCAAAACAAATCGTCGTATTCGAAGTTGCTGCAACAGGAATAGGATTTACTAAAACTGTTGAACTTGCCGTATCAGTACATCCTTGTAAATTGTAAATCACGGTGTAAGTCGAAGTTGTATTTGGTGTTACCGTTATGGAATTCCCTGTTGATGGCAAAGGCGACCAAGCATATGTTCCTCCGATTAAATCAACGCTACTTGTTAAGGTAGTTGTAGAACCAATACAAATGGTATCATTGGCAACTGTTACAATTGGATTCGGTTTAACTATGATATCCGCAGAGACACTCGGAGCAACACAGCCGCTGGCACTTGTATAGACCACAGAATATGTTGTACTCGTTGTAGGAGCGGCACTTAAGGAAGCGGTAGTTGCTCCTGTAGACCATAAGTATGTACCACCGGCAGAAATATTTGAAACGAACAATGTTCCTGTTTGACCAAGACAAATACTGTCATTCACTACTTGCGGTTGAGGAGTGGCTTCAACGGATACTAAAACGGTACTTGTACTTGTACAGCCATTTACGTTGTATTGAACAGAGTATGTGGTACTTGTCGTTGGATTGACAGACAAAGTTGACCCACTACCTAAAATATTTCCACCTAATGACCATGTCCATGTTCCGCCTGCTGTCGATGAACTTGCACTTAATGTTCCTGATCCGCCTTGACAAATCGTAATAGGAGGAACGGTAATCGTTGGTCCAGGATTGACAACAACTGCCGTTGTGCCATTCGCTACGCCACAATTTGGGATCGTTACAACTACGGTGTAATTTCCAGCAGCTGCTAACGTTGGTGCGGCAATTGTCGGATTTTGAATCAAAGAAGTAAATCCGTTTGGACCTGACCAAGCATAGGTGTAAGCCCCCGCCGGATTTGCCGTGGTGGTTAAATTCAATGGTTGTCCAGCACAAATCGGACTATTTGAACCTGCTGTAATCGTAGGTGTTAGACAACAGTTGATGTACATCTGAATACGTCCGATGTTGTAATTAACCTCAGACCAGATATTTGCCATTGCTGCGCCTGTTCCCGCAGGACATGACTGCATTCCACTGCGTTGTAAAGTCGTATTGAATCCGTTAATGCTTGTGACAAAATTAGCCGGACCATAACTGTTCACACAGTTTGCTCCACGAGCACCATACACACCGATGATATCGCCAGATGCAACGGGAATGTTACACGGAACAACTCCTGTAGCTGGGGCATTTGTAATGGTAAATAATTGAATAAAACTATTGGTTGTTCCTGCAAATGCCGGAGGTGGACCAGCCGTAAATCTAACGACACGTATGGTTTGAGTACCTGCCGCATTTGCATCAGGCGGAACGTACAAACCACAAATGGTAAAAGTTGTAGGAGCTGTAAAATGATAGCCTCGAATCATGCTGGTGAATGTTGTCACTTGTCCACCAACGCTAATTGGTGTGCCTTGGGAAAAGACAGGTGTCATGCTCCAAAGGATAATGCTGAGTAATACTAGTTGTTTTAATTTCACTTTTATCTAATTAAATTAACATGACCGACGATCATTTTTCGCTCGTCAAAATTAGGGATTTTAATGAATATCTGATAGGTATATACACCGACTTCTGCATCTTTTCCTTCTACTCCGTAAGAACCATCCCAACCGATGCTAGGATCATTACTTTCGAATATTATTTCTCCCCAACGATTAAAGACGTAAAATGTATAGTTGTAGTTGTCTATTCCACTTGTAAATATTGGTGTAAACACCTGATTATTCATGTCTCCATCTGGTGTAAATGAATTAGGAATGTAATAAACCAAACCTGGATCATAACCAATATAGTATTGAGCAGTGTCGGTACAACCTAGATTGGAAATAGCGGTTAAAATAACGGTAACTCCAAGCTCATTCCCGACAAATGTATGGTTTGGACCTTCCTCCGTCGAGGTACCACCATCTCCGAAATTCCATGCATATGTTAAAGCTCCCAAACTATTGTTCATGAAATTCAATGTCTGATTGGGCTCTGTGAACATGGTTGAGGATGGTTCAAATGCTGCAATTGGATAATTGTCCACCTGTATGTAATTTGCGATGATCTCTGTTACCGTACACCCATTCAATGTGGTAGTTAAAGTAACATCAAATCCTCCATTCATCTGGAATTGTAAATTGGTTTGAGAGCCAGCGCCTGTTAAGGCATTACTCGTAGACCAACTATACGATGTGTTACTTACATCATCTGCCGTTAAAGTCACCGATAGGGGATTACATCCTTGCGTAATGTTTGCACTAAATGTGGCAATCGGAAGTGGATTTACGGTAATTGAACTCGTAGCTACAATACTCGTACAGCCATTCAAGGTGTAGTATACGGAAATGGTCGAATCGTTCAAAGGTGAAACCGTCTGACTCGCCGCACCAGCAACTCCTGGAGTTCCCCAATAGAATGTACCACCTAATAGATTTGGAATGGCAGTGATGATGGCATTGTCTCCCGCACAAATCGTACTATTGTTTACTCCTAATGTTGGAACTGGATTAACAGTAACAATGGAATTTACGATTGGACTAAGACAGCCATTTAAATTATATACAACAGTATAAGTGGTCGTGGTAGATGGACTCACTTGAATGGTATCATTTATTTGAGTCGTAGACCAAACAAAAGATCCGCCAGTAAGTGGAGCTGTTGCAATCAATTCAGCTGTTTGTCCGTTACAAATGGTCTGATTCGAAGTGAGCGGGGTAGAAACGGGTTTCACAAAAATTTCTACTGAACTCGTATCCGCACAACCAAGTAAAGAATAAATTACTTGGTAATTTGTTGTCGCAATTGGCGAAACCGAAATACTGGATGTTATAGCATTTGAAGG
The DNA here is from genome assembly GCA_945860065.1 of Chryseobacterium gleum. Taxonomy (GTDB): domain Bacteria; phylum Bacteroidota; class Bacteroidia; order Flavobacteriales_D; family Crocinitomicaceae; genus UBA952. Next base: position 20,841 of record CAMAPI010000001.1, read on the forward strand.
AGTCCAATTATAGGTTCCCCCGGCAAGATTTACGTTGGACGAAATCGTTGTGCTTTGTCCAACACAAATGGTGTCGTTTTGCGTACTGATTACCGGATAAGGATTTACAATTATGGTCATGCTTGCGGTATTCGCACATAATCCTGCATTTGGTTGGAAAGTGTACGTCGTTGTCGTTGTATAATTCGGAGCCGGACTCCATGTTCCTGCCACATTGTTTGTCGAAGTTGTTGGCAATGTGAACAATCCATTTGTACAAATAGCTGCAATTTGTGTGAAAGCTGGATTGGTATTAGGTGTAAATGTGACCGTAATACTTTCTGTGTCAAAACAACCATTGGCATTAGTACCTGTGTAAGTATAGGTTCCCGCTGTTGTGACGCTTAAATTTGCCACACTGGAAACCACCGAAGTACCATTACTCCAAGATGCACTTGTTCCACCAACACCCGTTAATGAAATCTGCGTGGTGTTACAATCAAGCACCGTTGCATTGGTATTATTCGTAATCGCAGCTGTTGGAGTTACAATGTTTTGCGTGATTATTTGTGCAGCAGTTGCTGTACATCCATTAGACCCTGTGACTGTTACCGTATAGGTTCCAAGTGCAGTTACTGAAAGCGCTGCAGCAGATCCAACAACCGCTGTTCCATTCGACCAAGAATAGCTTCCACCACCTGTTGCTGTTAACGCAATGGTTGCAGAAGTACAGGTTAAAATCGTCGTACTTGGCGTGTTAATTCCAGCAGTTGGTGCAGTTGTATTTTGTGTAATGGTTGAAGCAGCTGTCGCCGTACAGCCGTTTGTTCCTGTAACTGTCACAGTATAGGTGCCTGGACTTGTAACGTTAAGTGTTGCTGCTGTCCCGACAACGACCGTTCCATTGGACCACGAATATGTCCCGCCGCCAGTTGCTGTTAAGGTAATACTTGTCGTTGTACAGGTTAATATAGTGGTAATTGGCGCCGTAATAGCAGCCGATGGCGCTGTAATATTTTGTGTAATTGTTTGCGAAGCAGTTGCTGAACATCCATTTGCGGCTATTATTGTAAGCGTATAAATACCAGGTGTTGTAACTGAAATGGTAGGGGTCACACTGATTAATGCTGGATTTGTCCAAGAAATACTTCCAACTCCATTCGCGGTTAATGAGATACTTGTATTCGTACATGTAAGGATAGTAGATATTGGAGCCGTTATGCTTACCGAAGGCGCTGTATTATTTTGTGTGATTGTTTGTACTGCCGTTGCTGTACATCCATTTGCTGCCGTAACCGTTACAGTATACGTTCCAGGAGTACTTACGATTAATGAAGCAGTCGTTCCAACTATGGCCGTTCCATTAGACCAAGAATACGTTCCTCCACCAGTTGCAGTAAGAGTGATTGCAGGAGTTGTACATGTCAACACGCTAGTTGCAAGTGCATTAATTTGAGCAACTGGAGCGGTGCTATTCTGGGTTATTATTTGACTAGCCGTTCCAGTACATCCATTTCCACCAGTGACAGTTACCGTATAGGTCCCAGGGACTGAAACCGCTAAGATGGATGATGTTCCAACAATGGCCGTTCCATTTGACCATGAATAAGCTCCTCCAGAAGTAATTAAATTAATATTGGTCGCTGTACAAGTCAATATCGTAGTTGCAGGAGGTGTTATCGTTACATTTGGAGCACTAATATTCTGGGTGATGTTTTGAACAGCTGTTGCCGTACAACCATTAGCACCCGTTACAGTCACCGTATATGATCCCGGGGTTGTCACGACTAGCGTTGCCCCAGTCCCGACAATTGCGGTTCCATTAAACCAAGAATAAGATGCCCCGCCCGTCGCTGTTAAAGTGATACTGGTTAGGGTACATGTCAAGACGTTCGTCGTAGGAATGTTAATGGATGCAAGCGGCAAACTAATATTTTGTGTAATTACTTGAGACCCAGTTGCTGTACAGCCATTTGTTCCAGTAACAGTTACGGTGTACGTGCCGGCAGTGGTTACTGATATACTTGCAGTTGTACCAACTACAGCTGTTCCATTGGACCATGAATAAGTTCCACCGCCAGATGCTGTTAATTGGATACTCGTTGTGGCACAAGTTAAAGTAGTGCTTGTTGGTGGTGTAATTACCACAAGCGGCGGAGCAATATTTTGGGTTACGATTTGTGTCGCAGTTGCCGTACATCCGATTGCTGCAGTTACGGTTACTGTGTAAGTTCCAGGTGTGGTAATCGTTAACGATGCATTTGTTCCGACAACTGCCGTACCATTGGACCAAGAATAACTAACACCACCAGTTGCCGTTAGTGTAATGCTTGTTGTCGCACAATTAAGTTCGGTAGAAGTTGGTGGATTAATATTTGCAGGCGGAGGCGTGCTATTCTGCGTAATCGTGATCGAAGCGGTTGCAGTACAACCATTCGCTCCTGTTGCAGTGACTGTATATGTTCCAGGAAGTGTAACGTTTAGCGTCGCATTGGCCCCAACATTTGCAGTACCGTTACTCCAGCTATAGCTGTTTCCTCCGGTTGCAACTAAGCTAATACTCGTTGTTGCACAGGTTAAGACCGTTGTACTTGGCGGGGTGATTGCTGCTGCAGGCGCAACAATATCTTGCGTAACCGTTGTAGACGCAGTTGCCGTACAGCCATTTGCAGCGGTTACGGTTACGGAATAGATTCCTGGCGTGGAAACACTCATAATGGCGTTTGTATTTCCGTTAGACCATAAATAAGATCCACCACCAACTGCTGTTAAGGTAATACTTGTCACCGCACAAGTCAATAAGCCATTATTGCTTGACGTAACACTTGTTGTAGGTGCTGTAATATTTTGTGTAATGATTTGACTTGTACTTGCTGAACAGCCATTTGGACTCGTCACCGTTACGCTGTAGGTACCAGGAGTCGTTACGGATAAACTAGATGAGGTACTTCCTCCTGTCCAAAGGTACGTTCCCCCACCTGTAGCGACCAATGTAATACTCGTCGTGGCGCAAGTCAGGATAGTGCTATTAGCATTAATAATTGGAGTTGGAACCACTACGTTTTCTGTAATGGAAATAGTCGTGGTCGCATCACAGCCATTCGCACCTGTCACCGTTAAGGTATAGGTATTTGCTGAAGATATATTTACGGCTGCCGTCGTACCTATAACACTAGCGCCATCGAACCAAGAATAGGTGCCTCCACCTGTACCTGTGAGGGTAATACTCGGCGTTGTACACGTTAGTATGGTCGTAGCCGGACTTGTAATCGCTGCATTTGGCAATGAAATATTTTGAGTGATTACTTGACTTGAAGTACCTATACAGCCATTTGTTCCAGTTGCGGTAACCGTATAAGTTCCTGGAGTAGAAGCGCTAATCAAAGAACTCGTACCTATGGAGCTTGTGCCATTTGACCATGAATAGGAGATTCCCCCAGAAGCTTGTAAGTCAATACTTGGTGTTGTACACGTTAAAATAGTAGTTGAAGGTGTAGCAATTGTTGAATTTGGCAAACTTATGTTTTGCGTGATAACTTGCGCAACGCTTGATGTACAACCATTCGTTCCTGTAACGGTACAGGTATATGTGCCCGGGGCATTTACGGCAATTGTTGCCGTAGTACCAACCACCGTTGTTCCATTCGACCAAGAATAAGTTCCGCCGCCCGTTGCTGTTAGGTTGACACTCGTTGTTGTACAGGTTAAGATGCTTGTGCTTGGTGGAGTAATGGCTACTACGGGTGGACTGATATCCTGTGTAATGATTTGAGAAGCTGTTGCAGTACAACCGCTTGCAGAAGTTACAGTTACTGTATATGTGCCAGGACTTGTCACGTTGAGTCCCGAAGCGGCTCCAACTACAGCTGTTCCATTAGACCAAGAATACGTTCCACCGCCAGTCGCTGTCAAAGTAATGGACGGTGTCGTACACGTTAAAATAGTTGTTGTTGGTGCGGTAATGGCAGCACTTGGCAATGGATTGACCGTTACAGTAAGCGTTGCGGTTGTTGCACAAACTCCTGCTGTTGGTGTAAAGGTATAGGTCGTCGTTTGTTGATTGTTCAAAGCAGGGGACCACGTTCCTGTGATTAAATTTGTCGATGTTGTTGGCAAGGCATTTAATGCGCCGCCCGCACAAATCGCGGCTATTGGATTGAACGTTGGTGTCACATTTGGATTGACAATCAATGTTCCATTGACGTTTGTAGCCCCATCCCATAGCCCACCACCGGCAGCACTATATCCACCATAGGATGTACAGCCATTCATAGCATAACTGAAGGCGTAATAATAGGTTCCAGGACTTAAACCTGAAATAAGCCCCGAATATTCATCATTATTTGGATTAATTAATGATAGCGGATTATATGTAGCTGCACTCCAACTTGTACTTGGCCAGGTTGCCGGATTGGTATTACTGGTATTATACGCAAATTGAACGGTAATTCCCGCACCTTGTCCAGTTGGAGGCGTCACCCCAGCCTCATATACTTGACCGTAAATGGTCAATGTTTGACCTTGACAAATCGTTGATGTTCCAGGAAATTGAATATTTGCCCAATCAACGACATTGGAAACGGTCACTGTGCCGTTTGCCGATGATGAACTACAACCATTGAGACTGTACGTCACGGAATAAGTTGTTGTGGCAGCTGGAGTAACCGACAATGTTTGTGTCGTTGCCCCGCCGGGCGTCCATAAATATGTGCCACCACTTTGACTTGCCGTCGCGGTTAATGTTGCGGATGCTCCCGGACAAATAGTACTGGAGTTTACGCTTAAGGTTGGCGAAGAAGAAACAGTTACCACTCCAGATGCCGGAGCACTGGCACAAGACCCATTGGAGTAAGTTACGGTATAAGTGGTTGTAGTTGTGGGATTAACATTAATTGACTGTGTAGTTGCACCACCCGGAGACCACAAATAGGTACCGCCTGTGACCGAAGGTGTTGCGGTAAGCGTGGCTGTTTGACCACTACAAATTGTTGCATTATTTACGGTAACTGTTGGACCAGGAACCACAGTTACTACTACCTGATCGTTAGAAGTACAGCCATTTGCAGTAGCGGTAAGGGTGTAGGTTGTTGTTGCGCTCGGACTGGCAATAGGATTGGCAATGGTTGTGCTGCTTAAAGTTGCTCCAGGAGACCATGAAAGTGTCGTAGGAATTGTACCTGGACAACCTGATATCGGGATAGCAATTGTTTGTCCACCGGTTAGAATGGCTAATCCACCACTAATGGATGTGCCTGCACAAAGTACATTATAACCGGCAACATTAGAATTGGACGTTCCTTGAGTTTCTAAGTTAAAGGTAAAAGGAGGATTACTTGGTGAGTTAATGGTAATGGTTTGATTAGAAGCAGTCGCATAAGGACCACCGGAAGCAATAATCACTCCAAGCGAATTGGTCATATTCCAAGTTGTTTCATCTAAGCTACTTCCTGAGAAAATGTTGACAGCCATTGACCCACCAAATCCACCAACCGCGCTCGCAGAGCCATTTAAGGTGGTGGTTTGACCGGTACAGATTGTTACATCAGGACCAGCATTAATCGTTGGCGCTGGACTCACAAAAACAGTTACTTGATCTGTGGAAGTACAGGTACCTGAAGTAGCAGTCAAGGTGTAGGTTGTAGTTACCGTTGGATTCGCAGTAGGATTTAACACCGTTGTTGAACTCAATGTAGCTCCCGGAGACCACACATAGGTGATCGGCAATGTCCCGCCAGTAGTTCCACCACAGCCTGTAACACTCGCAGTGGTTGTTTGTCCACCAGCTATAGAGCCAGTATTTACGACGGTCCCATTACAGGAAATGGTATATGTTGCATTATTATCGTTAAAAAATCCTTGAGTCTCTAACGAAAAACTATAGGGACCTGTTCCAACATTGGTTAATGTCACTGTATTCGTGGTTGCGAAAGTGTATGGCCCACCTGACCCAACTGATGTTCCAGCTGCATTATTCAAATTCCATGATGTCTCATCTAGAAAACCTGTCCCCGATAATGTGATTGTGATACTTGATGCACTTCCCCCTGTACCTGTACCCGTTCCGGCACTTACCGCCCCGTTCAATTGGGTTGATTGTCCAGCACAAATAACCACATCTGGACCAGCATTTACAACTGGATTATTACATGGGGGAGTTGGACAAGAAACCACATAGCTCATCGTAGTAGCAGCGGTTAGCGCAGTGCAGACGTATCTTGATAAATGCACGTAGTATTGTCCAGCAGTTGGACAAGTCCAAGTAAAAGTAGATTGCAAAGCACATTGATCATCCCACGCCCCAAGTAAAGTATAGGCCGAATTGTGTAAGCGCAAGTAAGTGTCTATACTACTTTGTCCACAGGTTGAAAACGTATATGTGCAACCCGCAGTAGCCATAAACGGAAACAAAACAACTCCTGATGAATAAGAAGGAGTATACTGAAGTGTTGATGTAGGTGTAATCGGAAACGTAACCGTTTGAGGCGTACACAGCTGAGCATCTAACGTCGCCGTAAAAAACAGAGAAATGAAAATAAGGGAAAGAAACCTCATTTAGTAGTAGTAGTGTTTCGTAATAATTTGTTTTAGCAGGCTAAATTTAGCACATAATTAACGAACAAACAACAAAACGGTTGCCTAAATAAGATCAAGATTCAGAAGAAAGTTTTTGTTTAAAGAAGAATGAATTAAAATTCAAAGGTTTCCATAAACTTCGTCGTGAAATTTCCTTTACAGAAATCCTCGTTTTGCATCAGTTTCTGATGGAAAGGAATGGTTGTTTTGACACCACCAATCACATACTCGCCAAGAGCTCGTCTCATTTTCGCAATCGCTTCTTCGCGTGTTTGCGCAACAACGATTAGCTTCGAAATCATGGAGTCGTAATTCGGCGGAATAGTATAACCTGCATAGACATGCGCGTCAATACGAATTCCGTGTCCACCAGGACAATGGTAATCTGTAATTTTTCCTGGACAAGGTCTAAAGTCCATGTATGGATCCTCTGCATTAATGCGGCATTGAATCGCATGCATTTGTGGGTAGTAATTTTTACCAGAAATTTTATGTCCTGCAGCAATTAAAATCTGCTCTTTAATCAAGTCAAAATTAATTACTTCTTCGGTAATGGTATGCTCCACTTGAATACGTGTATTCATCTCCATGAAGTAAAAATCACGGTTTTTGTCCACCAAAAACTCCACTGTCCCAACACCTTCGTATTTTACGGCTTTAGCGGCTTTAATTGCAGCATCTCCCATTCGTTCACGAAGTTCATCTGTCATAAATGGAGAAGGTGTTTCTTCTACTAATTTTTGATGACGACGTTGAATCGAACAATCTCTTTCAGACAAGTGACATGCATTTCCGAATTGATCACCAGCAATTTGAATTTCAATATGACGAGGCTCCTCAATGTATTTCTCCATATAGATACCATCGTTTCCAAAGGCTGCGCCCGCTTCTTGTCGAGCGGAATCCCAAGCACCTTGAAACTCACTTTCCTCCCAAACAATACGCATCCCTTTTCCACCACCTCCAGCGGTTGCTTTTAAAATAACGGGATACTTGATGACTTTCGCTTCTTCCTTTCCTTGGGCAACGTCTCTTAACAAGCCAACTGATCCTGGAATACAAGGAACACCAGCAGCAATCATGGTCGCTTTAGCCGTAGCTTTATCTCCCATCCCTGCAATTTGTTCAGGCAAAGCTCCAATGAACTTGATGCCATGTTCTTGACAAACTCGAGAGAACTTCTCATTTTCTGATAAGAAACCATATCCCGGGTGAATCGCATCTGCATTGGTAATTTCCGCTGCAGCGATAATATTCGATATGGAAAGATATGATTTCGCCGATACTGGCGGACCAATGCAAACTGCTTCATCAGCAAAACGAACAGGCAAACTGTCTTTATCAGCTGTTGAATAAACAGCAACTGTTTTAATACCCATTTCTTTACAGGTACGAATCACGCGTAAAGCGATTTCTCCGCGGTTAGCGATGAGAATTTTCTTAAACATAGTGAAAGATTTTTTCAGCTATTATGCTGGATCTACTAAAAATAGTGGTTGATCGTAATCTACAGGACTTGCATTGTCTACAAGAACCTTAACAATCTTACCTGAAACTTCAGATTCGATTTCGTTAAATGTTTTCATTGCTTCAATAATGCACAATTTATCGCCTGCTTGAATCACACTTCCAACACTTACAAAATCGTCTTTATCTGGACCAGGAGTGCGGTAGAACGTACCAATCATGGGGGATTTTACGGTAATATATCGTGCTTCATCTGTGCTTTCGGATGTAGCAACTGGCGCCGAAACCGGAGCCGCTGCTGCTTGAGCTACCGGCGCAATCGCCGCTGGCGCTGCTGCTTGAACATAAACGGGTTGTTCACTGAAAGACGCACCATTTTCAATGGCAATTTTAAATCCTTCGTTTTCAATTTCAATTTTACCAATTCCTGACTTAGAAACAAGTTTAATTAAGTCTTTGATTTCTTCTAAATTCATAACAATGATTTGTTTTTCAAAATTACTAATATTATGAGTTGTACGCCCATTTCAAATAAATAGCTCCCCACGTAAATCCACCACCGAAGGCAGATAAAATAAGTGTGTCGCCTTTTTTTAATTGTTTTTCGTAGTCCCACAAGCATAAAGGTAAAGTCCCAGCGGTTGTGTTCCCGTATTTCTCGATATTAATCATCACTTTTTCTTTGGAAAGTCCCATGCGATTTGCTGTTGCATCAATGATGCGTAAATTTGCTTGATGCGGAACTAACCATTGAACGTCGTCTGATGTCAAATTGTTTTTCTCCATGATTTTCGCAGAAACATCCGCCATATTTGTCACAGCAAATTTAAATACACTTTGCCCTTCTTGTTTGACATAATGCATGCGATTTTCTACCGTTTTAATGGATGCGGGATGCAAAGATCCACCTGCGGGTTGAACCAAGAACTCGCGTCCAGATCCATCAGAATGTAAAATAAAGTCCATTACTCCAAGTCCCTCTGTATTTGGTTCTAACAAAACAGCTCCTGCACCATCACCAAAGATGACACATGTGGTTCGATCTTGGTAATCAACAATAGAGGTCATTTTATCTACCCCAACAACAATAACTTTCTTGTATTTCCCCGTTTCAATAAATTGTGAACCGGTTGCTAAAGCAAAAAGAAATCCGGAACATGCTGCATTTACATCAAAAGACCAAGCGTTTTTCATGCCTGTTTTATCACTCAATATATTCGCTGTACTTGGAAACGGGTGATCTGGTGTCACTGTGCCACAGATAACCAGGTCAATGTCAAGTGGGTCGATCCCTTTTTTCTCTAAAAGTTGTTTTACAGCCGCTGCAGCCATATCTGATGAAGCGCCATTTCGCATAATGCGACGCTCTTTAATTCCAGTGCGCGAAGTGATCCACTCATCAGAAGTATCGACAAATTTTGATAAATCTTCGTTACTTAAAATGTCATCTGGAACATATCCTTGTACCGCTGTAATTGCTGCTGTAAGTTTATTCATCTTTTAGTTAAATGCATCGTTTATTTTCGTCGCTAATCCCGAAGCGGCCACTTCGTAGGAAAGTAACAACATATTTTTGATGGCAATATCATTTGAAATACCATGACCTATAACGGCATTTCCTTTAACACCCAAAATCGGTGTTCCGCCATAATTTTCATAATTAAAACGGTCAAAATATTCATCGCGGATACCACGTTTTCGCATCAAGTTGTAAATACCCTCTGCTTCTTTCAAAACAATATTTCCTGTGAATCCATCACAAACAATGACGTCGGCCACCCCAGTAAACAAATCCCTACCTTCAATATTTCCAGTAAAGTTTAACTCGTCGGATTCGGAAAGCAACTTATATGCTGCAATGGTCAATAAATTCCCTTTGGAATCTTCTTCACCGATGTTCAATAATGCAACTCTGGGATTCTCCACTCCATGCACGTGCTTGGAATATAGCGCTCCAAGAACAGCAAATTGATACAAGACATCAGCTTTACAGTCTGCGTTTGAACCTACATCGAGTAAAATGGCTTGAGATCCATCTAGAGCTGGAAGTGTGGAGGTGATACACGGACGAAAAATACCTGGAACAGTGTTCAATTTGTACATCGCACCAACCAACATGGCTCCGGTGTTTCCGGTACTCGCAAAGACATCTAAATTGCCCTTAGCAAGCATATCAAATCCAATTGCTATGGAACTATTTGGTTTTCTTGGAATCGCTTTCGTCGGATGGTCGTGATAGGTAATTACTTCTGGCGCGTGAATTACCTCGAATCCTTGGAAATCTTTTCCACGACTAGCAAACTCATTGCGAATAATTTCTTCATCGCCAAGCAAAACCATAGTAATATCATTGGACAGAGTTTCTCTCGCCAATAATGCACCATCAATAGTTGCTTTGGGAGCGAAGTCGCCCCCTGAGATGTCTAGACCAATCCTCATTTAGAAAACGAGTTGGTTCTTACTCTGCTGTTGATTCTTTTTCTGCAACTACTTTACCTCGGTAGTATAATTTTCCTTCATGCCAATGAGCATGGTGGAATAAATGAGGTTGTCCTGTTGTAGGACATGTCGCAACTTGATGAGCCGTCTCTTTTTTGTGAGTTCTACGTTTGTCACGTCTTGTTGTGGAAATTCTGCGTTTAGGATGCGCCATAACTATGTATTTATATCAATTTAAATTCTTTAATGCTGCCCAACGTGGGTCAATGTTGTCTTCTTTCTCTTTGGAATCTTGATTCGACGTATACTTTTGTATCAGTTGAACCATTTCTTCATTGCATTCATTTTTTTTATGAGCAGATCTCGCTGGCAATGCCAACATGATCATCTCATACATCGATTGTTGGACGTCGATTTCATAGCTTTCCTTTGGAATAACAATCAAGTTTTCATCTTCAGACTCCTCTTCTCCAAGCACAAAGTAAACGGTCAAATCACCTTTGATTTTTTGATCCATTTCCTCATTGCATCTTGCACAAGGCGCTGAAACGACTCCTTTTACTTCGAAACTTGCCATAAGCATCGTTTCCTTTTTTTCCAAGTTTAATTTCACTACTAATTTCCCGTCGTCAACCAACGAATACGGCAAAGATTCAAAGAACGTTTTGTCTAAAGCAAAATCGAAAAGATGCTGTCCTAGCTTCAATCCAACAAATGGTATCGTGTAAGGACTTGTCATATCGTTTTTACAATGAACAAAAATGAATCTGCAAAATTATAAAATTTATTTGGAATTTTAAAATTATATCGGTCGACCAAACTCTTTCTTGCCACGTTCTTCCTTCGTAAAGGGTAGTGGGTTGGCGTGAATTTGCTTGTTAAACTTTCTATTTTTAAAAATTTCTACCGCTAAATACAGGGCACTTCTCATAGACAATTCATTCGCCATATTTTTACCAGCGATGTCAAATGCTGTTCCATGATCCGGTGAAGTTCGAACGATAGGAAGGTCTGCAGTGAAGTTCACACCATCATCAAAAGCCAAGGCTTTAAATGCCGTAAGTCCTTGATCGTGATACATCGCGAGAACTCCATCAAATTGATTTTTTAAGTCTGACCCAAAGAATCCATCCGCCGGAAAAGGGCCAAAAGCTAGAATGCCTTTGTTTTTCGCTTGCTGTATTGCAGGGGAAATAATCTCCTGTTCCTCGGCTCCTAGCTTGCCATTTTCACCCGCATGCGGATTCAATCCAAATACGGCAATTCTCGGTTTTACGATTCCGAAATCTTTTTTCAAAGATTGTTCGAATTTCTCAATTTTAGAGAGAATCCCTTCTTTATTGAGCGCTGAACTTACCTCTTTGATCGGAATATGCGTCGTTACCAATGCCACTTTCAATCTTTCTGAAACTAAAATCATCAGCGCTTCCGGCACACCGGACATATCTGCTAAGTATTCTGTGTGACCTGTAAACTGAAATCCAGCCTTTTGAATGGCATCTTTGCTAAATGGACTTGTAACTAGGACATCGATTTTTCCTTCAGATAAATCTTGAGTGGCCGCTTCCAATGATTTGAAAGCATAAGAGCCCCCAGTTTCAGTAGATTGACCAACTTGTAATTCAACATCTTCATCCCAAACATTAATGACATTGATTTTTTTCGCTTGAATTTCACTTGCATCTTTACAGGATATATATTGGAAATCCTGAAGTTCTAACAACTTTTTATAATGCGAGATGATTTTTGTTGAACCGTATATCACGGGGGTGAAATCATCCAATATGCGTTCGTCTTTTAGTGCTTTAATCGTCACTTCTGGACCAATGCCGTTTAAGTCGCCCAATGTGATACCGACTTTATACATTTCTTTCGTAGAAACTAGTTCTCTCTCTGCACCTTGTTCTTTCTCCATTATTTATAGCGATTTTTCAAGAATTGATACAACAAACGAACTCCCGTTCCTGTCCCACCATCCCCTTTGTAATTTTCTTTTGAATCCAACCATGCTGGACCTGCAATATCCATGTGAATATAAGGAGCTTTTACGAAATGCTCTAAAAATTTCCCGGCGGAAATCATTCCTGCATTCGGACCACCGATGTTCTTCATGTCCGCAATTTTTGATTTCATGTGTACTTTGTAGTCGTCCCAGAATGGAAAACGAACCACTCGTTCATGAACATCAAACCCTATTTTTTCCAAATCCTGGAAGTAATCATCTGCTGCATTCCCCATAATAATGGTTGCTTCTGTTCCAATGGCACGAAGTGCTGCACCCGTCAAGGTGGCAGCATCGATCACAAGCTCCGGGTCATATTTTGCTGAATATGCCAATGCATCTGCCAAGATCATTCGTCCTTCTGCATCTGTATTTAGTACCTCAATTGTTGTCCCATCAAACATCGTAATGACATCTCCTGGTGTGTAGGCATTTCCACCTGGACGATTATCTGTGGCCGGAATGAGTCCAACAATGTGAACAGGAAGTTTTTGTAATGCAGCAAAATAAATGACCGCAGCCATTGTTGCGCCTCCCGCCATGTCACATTTCATCGTGTCCATGGATCCTGCTGTTGGCTTTAAACTGAGTCCACCTGTATCATACACTACCCCTTTACCAACTAAAACGATGGGCTTTTTATTCACGGCATTGTCCGGTTTGTATTCCGCAATGGTAAAAGTTGGCGGATCAACAGAACCTTTATTCACTGCCAAGAGCCCACCCATTTTCAGGGATTCTATTTGTGTTTTACCTAAAACATTTACTTGGAATCCTGCTTCTTCACCTAATTTTGAAATGGCTTCTGCCAATTGTTCTGCATTCAAATGAGAAACGGGTGTATTGACCATATCTCTGGTCCAAAATACCGCTTTTGACATGGAAGTCAATTCCGTTATTTGTTCTTTAGTTAACGCGGAACCAACAAAAATCTGCTGAAATTTGTAGTCTTTCGGTTTCGAGAAGTGCTGCGTAAATCGGTAGCTCGACAAAAGCAATCCTTCTGCTAATGCAATTAATCCTTCAACGTTGGAACCAATTAGTTGAACAGATTCCTCCGTATCACAGATGAGTCCTTCAATAGTAAAGCCTAACACGCGAATTTCTTCCGTTTTTTGATCTATTTTCACGAGGAAGGTAAATCCATCAACACTTTTGAAATAGTCAAACTTTTTTTCATTGGCTTGAAAATCTGCAATCGTTTTCGCGGTTAAACCGGAAATCTCCTTGGTGCTGGAATCGATCAAATATATTTTGGAAGCGCAATTAGTTGCTTCGTTGGAATGTTTGAGTTGAATCATGATACGAATTTTTACAAAGGTAGTAAGTTATCTTGCTTAGGAATGAAAAATATCATGTCCATAATCTTCTAAAAATCGGTCGATTGCTCTTGGAATCGGATATTGGTGTAAATCCTCTAATTTAATAGGCTCTCCATCATCCAGATTCGTTGGATTCCTTAAAATAAAATGACAAAATAAATGTTGATGGGACAACACGTGTTTGTATTCTTTGGATTGGAAACTTGGCTTAACATCGGACAAATACCGTTCTTTCTCCTTCGGATCACTAAATTCTTTTAATGGAAATTGATACAAATGCTGCCAAATATCTTTTTCATTTCGTTTTTCAAGAAGAATCCATCCGTTTTCGGGCTGGAGGATTTCAAACACAAAATAGCGTTGTCGAATAGTCTGCTTTTTCAATTTTACCGGAAGACTTCCAACAGTCTTTTCGGAAAAAGCGAGGCAATAAACAGAGATTGGACATTCCCCACACAACGGTTGTGAAGGTTTGCAATGCAATGCTCCGAATTCCATCATGGCTTGGTTAAATATCCCGGGATTCTTTCGATCTAAAAGTTCATTGGCTAATTTCTCAAAATCTTTTTTCCCTTGTGTTGAATTAATGGGAATGGACCAATTGTTTAAACGACTTAGTACACGGAAGACGTTTCCATCCAGAACGGCATGTGGTAAATCAAACGAAAAAGAGGCGATTGCGGCGGCGGTATATGGACCAACACCTTTGAGCTTCAACAAGCCATCATAACTTTCAGGAAACTTGCCATTAAATTCCTCGACGATTTGCTTCGCTGTTTGGTGCAAGTTGCGCGCACGACTGTAATAGCCAAGTCCTTGCCACAAATTTAATACGACTTGTTCATCCGCCTTTGCCAAGTCATACACACTTGGAAAAGCATCAATAAAACGGAAATAATAAGCCATTCCTTGTTCAACACGCGTCTGTTGAAGGATGATTTCGCTGAGCCAAATGAAATAAGGATTCCTGGTTTCTCGCCAAGGAAGGGCGCGTTTATGGACGTGATACCAAGTGCTTATTTCACCTTGAATTTGGTTCATTTGAAAAATAGTTTATAAAAAAAACAAGAAAATTAACAATATAAAGTTTCTGTGATATACTTTTGCACCGCATTAAAAATCAATTAACATCAAGAAAATATGACAAAAGCGGATATCGTAGCTGACATTGCAGAAGAAACAGGTTTAGAAAGAAACGAAGCCCTTAGAGCTGTTGAGGCGTTTATGAACTCAATTAAATCGTCTTTGGCGAAAGGTAATAATGTCTATTTAAGAGGATTTGGTAGCTTCGTTGTGAAAGAGCGTGCTCAGAAAACAGGACGTAATATCTCCAAAAACACGACGATTATTATCCCAGCTCACAACATTCCATCTTTCAAACCATCAAAAGTGTTTATTGATGAGGTAAAGAATAAGGTAAGCGTGAAATAAGATTTCGATATTTCAAAATTTTATTTATCTTTGCACTCCCTTTTTAGAGGGGGTGCATTTTTTTTGGATTGAAGTAACACTAAAATATATATTATGCCAAGCGGTAAAAAAAGAAAAAGACATAAAATGGCTACGCACAAGCGTAAAAAACGTCTTAGAAAAAATCGTCACAAGAAGAAGAAGTAATATCTTCTTATATTTGAGAAGAAAAGGGGGCTCATTGATTTCTTTCAGTGAGCTTTCATTGTTTCATCCTGTAAACTTCTAATTGTGAACCTAGAACTCGTTGTCGATACCAGGTCAAATGGAATTTGGATCGCATTGTTGCGGGACGGCAAATTAATCGAATTACACGAAGACCGTGGAAATTCAGACTTTGCTGTTGGCGACATCTATTTGGGAAGAGTACGTCGTGTAGTTCCTAGTTTGAATGCAGCTTTTGTTGATGTTGGATACGAAAAAGATGCCTTCTTGCATTATTTGGACCTTGGTCCTCAGTATCACACTCTAGCTCGATTTGTTAAAGAATCGATGCAAGGAAAGCAAAATGTCGCAGACCTGCAATATTACAAACTAGAGAAAGACATTCAGAAAGACGGAAAAATTAGCAATATACTCTCTTCATCGCAGCCCATTTTGGTGCAAGTTGCGAAAGAGCCTATATCCATGAAAGGACCTCGATTGAGCTCCGAAGTGACGCTAGCTGGACGTTATCTCGTTCTCGTACCTTTTTCAGATAAAATATCTGTTAGTCAAAAAATCAAAGATTCGAATGAAAAGGACCGCTTGAAGGACCTCATGAATCGAATCAAACCGAAAAACTTTGGTGTCATTATTCGAACAGTGGCTGAAAATAAATCTACCACAGATTTAGAGACAGACCTTGAAAACTTGTTGGAAAAATGGCGCGGAATGCACGCGAATTTAAAAGGAATTCAACCTCCTCGTCGTGTATTAGGTGAATTGAATACGACCACTTCTATTCTTCGTGATTTGTTGAATGGAAACTTTACCAATATTCATGTCAATGATCCAGCTTTAGCTTTGGAGATGAAGGAATACATTTCATCTATTGCGCCTGGACGTGAGAAAATCGTTCGTAACTACGAAGGTAAAATCGACATTTTTGAACGCTTTGCGATCAATAAGCAAATCAAAACGTTATTCGGCAAAAAAGTTCCCTTGCCTAGTGGTGGTTATTTGATTATTGAGCACACAGAAGCCATGCACGTGATTGATGTCAATAGTGGAAACCGCAAAGGTGCCGACGGACAAGAATCGAACGCGCTTGCGACAAACATGGAAGCTGCGGAAGAAATTGCGCGTGTTTTGCAACTGCGGGATATGGGTGGAATTGTTTGTGTCGATTTTATTGACATGCACGAAAAAGAAAACAACAAAATTCTCTTCGAAAAAATGAAGGAATTTATGAAGTCTGATCGTGCTAAACACAACATGATTCCTCCGTCAAAGTTCGGTATCATTGAAATTACACGTCAACGTGTTAGACCAGAAACGGACATTGAAACATCCGAGACCTGTCCTACATGTGATGGTAGTGGAGAAGTAACGGCAAGCATTCTTTTCTCGGAAGAAATCGAAAATAACTTGAGTTATTTATTGAACGATCGCAAGGAGAAAGGTGTAACATTGTTGGTTCACCCGTACTTGGAAGCATTCTTTAAAAAAGGAATCATCAGCAAACAATGGAGTTGGTTCTTTAAATATAAGCAATGGATTCCGGTTCGTGGGTTAACTGCTCATCATTTATTGCAATATTCCTTCGTGAATAAATCCAACGAGGAAATTACCTTGTAATGATTCCACCTGCTTTTTCACGGGAGCAAATCATTTCTAAATTAGAAGCCTTTTGTGCTTATCAGGAACGCTGTACCCAAGAAGTTCGAATAAAACTCGATCGCCTGGGTGCCGACGAATCCTTGTCCATGGAAGTCATTAAAATCCTAAAAGAAAACAGTTTTTTGGACGATAAGCGCTTCGTAGAAGCATACGTCCAAGGAAAAGTGCGCATCAAGAAATGGGGGCGACAGAAAATCAAGGCGGCACTCTTTCAAAAACGGATTGACGCTAAATTGATTCAGGAAGGTGTTTATGCGTTTATCTCCGATGAAGAATACCAGCATGTCTTGGAATATTTAATCGAACGTAAAAACCGCGAGCTTTCCTCGGAAAAAAATGCCCAAATAAAAAAGCAGAAACTAATGAGGTTCCTGCTTTCAAGAGGTTTTCAATACGACGAATTTTCTTCGCTGAAGTTAGATTAATTCGGTTTGATAATCGCTGTGGCGCTGTTGATCCAGTTCACAGGACCACCCGCTAAATACCCTTGTTGACCTATTGGCGTGTAATTTACTTTTCCGTCTTGTAGTTTGTCAGCCGTTGTAAACCAGCACGTTGGATAGCCACGAACAGCAAATTGTTGTTGCAACATGCGATTCTGTGTTTTTACTTCTTCTGTTTGAATGTTCGCTTTAGGGAAATCTACTTCTACTAAAATCACATTGTCCTGCGCCCACTTTTTAAATTCAGCTTGCGTAAATACTTCTTTTTGAAGTTTCACACACCATCCACACCAGTCAGAACCGGTGAAAAACAACATCATTGGTTTGTGTTCTTTGTTCGATAACTCAATGGCTTTGTTTAAATCGGTATGCCAAACCAAGTCTTCTTTTGCAGATTTTTGTGCAATTGAACTAAGACTAGTTAGAAATAAGAAGGATAATATCGCAATCGTTTTCATAGTTTTTTCTTTAAAATTAGTAATAATTGGCGCTTCATCCAAAAACCGTGCAAAAGTTTCACATCTTTTTTTTTCATGCTGGTTTGAAGAAAAACGATATATTCGTCTACTAAAACCTAAGCTTATGAGATCACTTATACTATTATCTTGTCTATTCAGCTCCTTATCCTTCTTTGCACAAACACCTACTCAAACCGTTCGCGGAAAGGTCTTTGACAGCGAAACGAAGTTCCCCTTAAATGCGGTAAAAATATCTATCGAAGTAAATGACGGAAAAGTGTACCGCGCCCTATCTACCGTAGATGGAAATTGGGAAATTGGGAAAGTTCCTGTTGGAAAATATGAATTGAGTGCGAATTATTCGTTTTATGATGGCAAATCGATGACCATCGAGGTGAGCTCTGGACGTGAGTTAATCCTTCAAATTCCTTTACAAGAAAAAATTTCTGAGCAAAATGAAGTGAAAGTTTTGACGAAACGACACGGCGAAGTGATTAATGAAATGGCCTTACTTTCAGCACAACAATTTAGTGTCGCAGAAACAAACCGTTATCCTGGATCTCGCATGGATCCTGCGCGCATGGCTTCAAATTTTGCCGGAGTGAATGGTGCAGATGACTCGCGAAACGACATCGTCGTTCGTGGAAATTCACCACTTGGTGTGATTTACCGTGTGGAAGGAATCGATATTCCCAATCCAAATCACTTTGCGATTGCAGGAAGTTCTGGCGGACCTGTTTCCATCATCAACAATAAGATTTTAGGAAACTCGGACTTCTTTATGAGTGCCTTTCCAGCGGAATATGGAAACAGTACTTCGGGAGTGTTCGACCTAAAATTGCGCAACGGAAACAACAAGCAGCATGAGTTTACCGGTCAGTTTGGATTCCTAGGAACAGAATTTCTCGCGGAAGGACCTCTTTCGAAAAATGGTAAATCCTCGTTCTTAGCCATGGGACGTTATTCAACCTTATCGCTGTTCCAATCCTTGGGGATTAAAATTGGAACTTCTGCTATTCCAATCTATGGTGATGGCGCGTTTAAATTTAATTGGCAGCTAAAAAATGGTGGACAACTTTCCTTGTTTGGACTAGGTGGTGCGAGCGATATCTCCATCATGATTTCCGATAAAAAAGAATACTCACAAGAATTTTACGGAGAAGGTGACCGCGATCAGTATTTTGGAACATCTATGTATACAACCGGACTCAACTACAAGAAAACCCTGAATGAGAAAACATACATTTCTTCTACCTTGGCTTTTTCGCAAGAAGAGCAACACACTAATCACAACTACCTCAGAGGACGTCAAGTTGATATTACGACAACACCAAATATCATTCAATTCGACACGCTTTATGCCATGATGGCGTACAAGTACACGATACGTAAATTGTCAAGCTATACAGCGGTTAATCACAAAATCAACAAGCAACACTTGATCAAATCAGGAATTATCTTGGATGTCATGAACATGAATTTCTTGGATTCTTGTTTGAGTGACTTAGATGTTGAAGATTCTTGGCAAGTACGCTGGAATTACCAAGGAACTGCTGCGTTAATTCAACCATTCGTGCAATGGAAATGGCGCATCAATGAAAATATGGACTTCTCCGCCGGACTTCACGCGCAGTATTTTACCTTATCGAACAGTGTGAGTCCATTGGAGCCACGTATCGGATGGAAATACCGCATGAAAGGCAATCAGTCCATCTTTGCTGGTGGAGGCTTACACAGTCAAACACAACCATATTACACGTACGCATACCAAGTAATGCCCAATTCGCCAAATAATCCGGCGAGCAACATGAACCTCGGATTCACGAAAAGTATCCACTCAGGAATTGGCTACGAAAAATCCTTCAACAAAGGATTCAACATCAAAACAGAAGCGTATTACCAACATTTATACAATGTTCCAGTTTCTATTAATCCTTCATCATTCTCCATGATCAACGTTGGATCAGGATTCTCGCGTTTGTTCCAAGACTCTTTACAAAATACGGGAACAGGATACAATTACGGCTTGGAATTAACGGTTCAGAAATACTTCGACAAATCGTTCTTCTTCTTGTTTACAGGATCCGTATTCGATTCTAAATACAAAGGAAGTGATGGTGTTCTTCGCAATACTTCGTACAACGGAAACTACGTGGTGAATTTATTGGCTGGAAAAGAGTTCAACATCAATGCGAAAAACACGATTGGAATTGGATTCAAAGTAACAAGAGCTGGTGGAAAACGCTACGGATTAGTCGATGTAGCTGCGTCAAACGCGGCAAAAGAAATCTTGTTCTTGGATAGCGCGTTCAACGACTACAAATTCCAAGATTACTTCCGTTTGGACTTAAAAATCAGTTGGAGAAAAAATGCGGAGAAAGTAACGCACGAAATTGGATTGGACTTAGTAAACTTGTTGAACACGAAAAACTTGTTGAGTTTAACGTACAATCCGGCGATTTTACCACAAGACATCGCGAATCCAAATTACCAACCGTATAGCAAAAACACCCAACTAGGATTCCTTCCTATTTTCTACTACAAAATTGATTTTAAAGTGGCTAGAAGATAGTGAAATCGAAGGAACTTGGTATTTTAATTGACAAACACCATTATTCAGAAAGCAGTAGCATCCTGAATTTTTATACACTTGAAAAGGGATACGCCAGTTTCATTTTCAAAGGAGTCAAAAAGAAAGGCAAGTCCTTGAATCAATTGGGCTTATACGAAATAAGTTATTTTAAAAGACCGGAAAGTGAGCTGGGCATCATCCAAACCATGGATTATGCCTGGACTCCTTCCAACCTTTATACGCAGCCACAGAAAGTCATGCTGGTCTTTTTCATGGCGGATGTACTCAAGCAAACCATCAAGCAGCAAGGACCAGATCCGCAGTTGTTCGAATACGTTCAAGCGCAACTCATTGACTTGGAAACCCGCACGGATGACTTTATTTTCCCCACGCAATTCTTGGCGCAATACATGCAATTCTTGGGTTATGCACCACTTTTTGATGAAGAAGATGCGAGCACTTTCGACATCGAACGCGGCATGTTTACCAATACACCAAGTGGAAGTAAATACGTGCAGGATCCAGCGGTATTATCCTTTTTGAAAGGACAGTTTTTAAAAGAAACGACAGAAAACTATCCAAAGGATGTCGTTCGAAAAGGCTTAGAAGTTTTGGTGAATTACGCCGAACTTCACTTACCAAATTTCAGTTTAAAAGTAACGATGGAGGTTATTCGCGATACGCTGTATGCTTGATTAGCGCTTGCGTGCAAAGAAATCTTTCAGTAACTGCTGACATTCCGCTTCCATGATGCCATTTGTGACCAAAGTCGCTGGATGATACAAGGATTTTTCTTGGAGTCCAGCACCGCGACGGTCATCTCGTGCACCAAAAACAACTTTGTCGATTTGTGACCAATACAAAGCCCCAGCACACATACAGCAGGGTTCTAAAGTCACGTACAAGGTACATTCCTTCAGGTATTTTGCACCCAAATATTGTGAGGCAGCGGTGATTGCTTGAATTTCCGCATGTGCCGTAACATCCGTCAGCTTCTCCGTTAGGTTGTGACCTCGTGCAATGATTTGATTCTTGCAGACAATGACAGCCCCCACGGGAACTTCGTCATGATCGAAGGCTTTTTGAGCTTCCAAATAAGCCTGCTTCATGAAATATTGGTCGTTGAACGGATCTAGCATAGCACAAGATTAGTAACAATCTCCTTAACCCACAAGCGAATGTTTAGAAGAATTTTAAGCTTTCTGTTGTTTCAAGCGCCCTTCTTTTTACATTCGGAGATGAAAATGTTGGACCTCATTATTTTACTTCCGCTCATCTACGGAGCCTACAAAGGCTACAAACGTGGATTCATCATGTCGTTGTTCATGTTGTTGGCGGTAATTGTTGGATTATATGCAGCCTTTCATTTCACGGATGTTATTGTTTCCTACGGACAAGATCACTTTGAATGGAAAAGTAAGTACATTTCTCCCATTACCTTCCTCAGTTTGTTTTTAGTAGTCGGCGCAGGAATTTACTTTGGCGGAAAAGTATTAGAAAGTGTCATCAAGTTAGCAAAACTCTCCATTTTGAATAGTTTAGCTGGCGCCTTGTTGGGCTTGCTACAATGGACCTATTTCGTTGGTAGTTTGTTGTTGATGTTGATTTCTTTTGATCAAAAAGAAACGATCATCTCCAAGGAAACGAAGCAGCATTCCCTGATTTTACCGGTGATGACAAGCGTTCTTCACGGCTCCATTCCAGGAGTCAGCTCTAGTACACTTTTCGAATTTTACGAAACACAAATCAATCCACCGAAACATGAAACACCTTAAGTTCATCCTCTTTCTTTTAGTCGTTCAGCAGTTCAGCGCACAAGGTATTTTAGACCGAAAAGAACCAAAGAAAGTCGTTAAATCTGGACCTTACCTCGGCATTCAAAGTGGACGGTTCTATGCGGGTGAAGTTGGCATCGAAAAACAATGGAAACGCTCGGACAAGTTCCTCGAATCAACGACCAACGCGCTCCACATGGGCGTCAATTACTCCTACGATTTCTCTAACTTCAATCCAATTTTAGGCTACGACCTTGGCTTCTGGCACAAGGAAAACACCGTCGGACTCACCTACGGAATGAACTTCTGCATGCGCACCAACTTCGACCAGTACCGCGTGGGCATTTGTCCAACAATTGGCATCAAAATCCTCCAATTCCACATTCAAACCGGTTATCATTTGTTGGCGCCTTTCAATCGCAACAATGCTTCCTTCGATGCCAATACGATTTTCTTGAGCGCACGCTTTTTAATTGTGAATGAGCGAGAAAGGAAATAGGGGAAATAGGTGGCTTTCGATTCCCTCGAATACATGAGCCATAATTAATGAAATCCATTTATCTTTGATGAAACTCATAGAATATGAATCAACTTGGATCTTTTGTTTTTTGTTTGTGCTTTTTGTTTCTTTCTCTTCGAAATGATAAACTTTTTGCTCAATTAACAATTAACGCAAATCCTGGAACACCCGTTTGTTTAGGCACATCTGTTACGCTCACTGCATCTGGAATTGTAGGTGCAACATATAGTTGGTCTCCGGGTGGAGCCACAACATCAAATATTACTGTGGCGCCAAATTCAACTACGACTTATACTTGCACAGCGATTTCTGGAGGAGTTTTTACAGCGAGTTATACACTAACAATGAATCCATCTCCGATTTCCAACGCCGGTTTAGATTTCACGAAAACATGTGTGTCAAATCCAACTGGAGCAACAATCGGAACGACAGCAATTGCCGGGAACACCTACGCTTGGACACCAACTAACGGTTTAAGTTCATCTACGATTGCTAATCCAACAGCAAACCCTTTGTTTAACACGACTTATACACTGACCGCAACAAATACAGCAAATGGATGCTCTTCAACCGACCAAGTCATCGTTACCGTGAACACCTTCCAACCAACGGCAAACGCTGGTTTGGACTTCACCACAACATGTATTTCCAACGTGAATGGAACCAATATCGGTTCGACATCAGTTACCGGAAATACCTATGCTTGGACACCAGCAACCGGATTGAGTTCCGCTACCGTTTCGAATCCAACAGCGAATCCAAGCACAACGACTACCTATACCTTAACTGCGACAAATATTTCTAGTGGATGCACCGCGACGGATCAAGTGTTGGTGACGGTAGATAACCAAGGTCCAACAGTTAATGCCGGAATCGATATCTCTAAAACATGTGTGAGCAATGTCAATGGTGCAACGATTGGAATGACGCCGATTGCAGGAAATACCTACACGTGGACACCAGCAAGCGGACTCAGTTCCACTTCGATCGCCAATCCATTTGCCAATCCAACGACCACAACAACGTACACCGTTTCATCAACCAATCCAACTACGGGATGTACATCCACCGATCAAATTGTAGTGACCGTGAATAATACACCGCCAACGGCCAATGCTGGACTCGATGCCACGGTGAGTTGTAACACCAATGTCGGAGGAGCTATTCTTGGAACGCCAACCGTAGCAGGAAACTCGTATTCTTGGACACCAAGTACCGGATTGAATTCCAGTACACTTTCCCAACCAACCGCGAATCCTTCCACGAACACAACGTATAACTTGATGGTGATGAATGCCTCCAGCGGATGTATGTCGACAGATCAAGTTGATGTTAGTGTAAACACTACCCCTGCGACAGCGAATGCGGGTCTAGATGGATCTGTGAATTGTTTGAATAGTGGAACAGGCTTTAGTATCGGTTCGACACCTGTTGCGGGAATGACCTACGCTTGGACACCATCCACTGGACTTAGTTCGGCAACGGTTGCGAATCCAACGGCGAATCCAACTGTGGCAACTGTTTATACGGTAACAGCAACGAACGCCGCGAGTGGATGTACAGCCAACGATCAAGTGACGGTTTTCATTAATACACAAGTTCCAAGTGTCGATGCTGGTTTGAATCAAATCATTTGTGCGGGAACACCCGTGACCTTAACTGGAAATGGTTCCGGAGGTGCAACGTTCCAGTGGGACAACGGAATTCAAAATGGCGCAACTTTCGTTCCAACAACGACAACAACCTATACCTTAACAGCAACCGCAGCCAATGGATGTTCGTCCACAGACCAAGTGATTGTGGCAGTGAATTCCTTGCCGAGCGTCAGTGCAGGTCCAGATGTACAGTCATGTAATGGAAGTCCCGTAACCTTAACAGGATCAGGCGCTTTGACCTACACTTGGCAACCAGCCATTCAAAATGGACAAGCATTTATTCCGGTCAACTCCAGTGCGTTTATTGTCACTGGAACAGATGCCAACAATTGTTATTCTACCGATACGGTTAACGTGGCGGTTGGACAAGCGACATCGAGTACCTTGAATGAAAGTGCCTGTGATTCCTATACCTTGAACGGACAATCCTACACGCAATCAGGAACATACGCACAAGTCATCAACAACACAAGTGGATGTGATTCCACCATCACCTTAAACTTGAACATGGAATTTTCACCAATTACGCCGGTGATCACCTTAACAAACGGCGTAACCATGACTGTGGATGCTCAGGCAAATGCTAACTTACAATGGATCAATTGCTCAGATTTAACACCCATTGCTGGCGCGACTGGCGCAACGTTTACAGCATCCGTGAATGGTGTATATGCGGTTGTTGCGAGCAACGCGTGTGGTTCGGACACTTCGGAGTGTAGCACAGTGAATAGCGTTGGATTAGAGACACTTTCGAGCAACGGGATAAGCATATTCCCGAATCCAACGAATGAGTTACTGACGGTACAAGTTCCAGTTGCATTCCTTGGAAGTGAATGGAATTTGGTCGACATCCGCGGACGTCAAGTGCTAAACGGACAAGTAGACATCGAACAATTTCAACTGAATCTTTCCGACCTCGCACGCGGAAAGTATTGGTTGTCCCTTGGAACCAATCAACCGATTCAAGTGGTGAAGAATTAAGAGCAAAATCCCTATAAACAACAAAGCCCCAACGTTTCCGTCAGGGCTTTGTTAATTCTATAAGCTAAACTTCTTACAAGTCAAACTTAATTCCTTGTGCTAAAGGTAAGCTGTCAGAATAGTTGATGGTATTTGTCTGACGACGCATGTATACTTTCCATGCATCAGATCCGGACTCGCGTCCACCACCTGTTTCTTTCTCTCCACCGAAAGCTCCACCGATCTCCGCACCAGATGTTCCGATGTTGACATTCGCGATTCCACAGTCAGATCCTGCTGCTGCTAAGAACGCTTCGGATTCTTTTAACTCATTGGTCATGATGGCAGATGAAAGTCCTTGTGGAACACCATTTTGTAAAGCAATCGCTTCGTAAACGTCTCCGCTGTATTTCATCACATAAAGAATCGGTGCAAATGTTTCGTGTTGCACAATCGCAAAATGATTCTCTGCTTCGATGATACACGGTTTCACGTAGCAACCAGATTCATAACCTGGACCACTCAATACACCGCCTTCAACCAATACTTTTCCTCCTTCTTTTTGAGCTGCCTCAATCGCATGAAGGTAATTGTTCACCGCATCTTGATCGATTAATGGTCCAACGTGGTTGTTTTGATCCAATGGATTTCCAATGCTTAATTGTTTGTATGCAGATGTCAATGCTTCCGTTACTTTATCGTAGATGGATGCATGAACAATCAATCGACGTGTCGATGTACAACGTTGTCCAGCTGTTCCAACTGCACCAAATACCGCTCCTGGAACGACCATTTTCAAGTCCGCACTTGGCGTGATGATAATCGCATTGTTTCCACCTAATTCCAATAAAGAACGACCTAAACGCTCTCCAACTGCTGCTCCAACAGATTTACCCATGCGCGTAGATCCCGTTGCAGAAATTAACGGAACACGTCCGTCGTTTGCCATTAATTTTCCGATTTCAGCGTCGCCGATGATCACGTTAGATACTCCTTCTGGAACGCCATTCGCTTCAAATACTTCTTGTGTGATGCGTTGACAAGCAATCGCTGTCAAAGGTGTTTTCTCTGAAGGTTTCCAAATACATACGTCTCCACATACCCAAGCAAGTGCCGTGTTCCAATTCCATACCGCAACTGGGAAGTTAAACGCGGAGATGATTCCAACGATTCCAAGTGGATGGTATTGTTCGTACATGCGGTGTCCTGGACGCTCAGAATGCATGGTTAAACCGTACAACTGACGAGAAAGGCCAACGGCAAAGTCACAGATGTCAATCATCTCTTGTACTTCACCAAGTCCTTCTTGAAGTGATTTCCCCATTTCGTAAGAAACCAATTTTCCAAGTGGCTCTTTGTAAAAACGAATGCGCTCTGCTAATTGACGCACGACTTCTCCGCGTTTTGGTGCGGGAATTTTACGCCATTCAACGTAAGCACCTTGTGCTTTTTCAATTAAAGCATTGTAATCTGCTGCTGTAGCAGATTGAACGGAAGCAATTAATTTTCCATCTACAGGGGAGATGGAGTCAATAGTTGCTCCTGTTGTATTCATCCAGTTACTTCCTGTGGAAGCACCTGAATTTGTGGATTGAATTCCAAGTTGTGCTAGAATTCCTTTCATTTCTTCTGATCCGATTGTTGACATATTTATTTAATTTGTTGCACAAATTTACACATTTCTATTGCTCGCAAGGGTAACTTTTGTTGAAGTCCGGTATAAATCGAAAAGCCTCACTGCTTTCTGTCCGGCTGACCTATATTTTAGTGATAGTTTTTGTAACTTTGCCTTTCAAAATCAATGTTATGTATCGCTCGCACACTTGTGGTGAATTAAGAATGGAAAATGTAGGGAACACCGTAACCTTAGCAGGTTGGGTACAACGTTCCCGTGATTTAGGTGGGATGACTTTTGTGGATTTACGCGATCGTTATGGAATCACTCAGTTGGCATTTAACATGGAAGTGAACGCTGAATTAGGCGAGCAAGCACGTAAGTTGGGACGTGAATATGTGATTCAAGTGACGGGTACAGTCATTGAACGCAGTAGCAAAAATTGCAACATGCCGACGGGAGAGATTGAAATGAATGTAACAGAAATCAAAATCTTAAACGCAGCGAAACTTCCACCATTTACCATCGAAGACGATACCGACGGAGGAGATGAAATCCGCATGCAATACCGTTACTTAGACTTGCGCCGTAATCCAGTTTTGGAGAAATTGCGTTTGCGTAACCGTGTGTCATTGGAAACAAGAAAATACTTGGACGCTAAGGATTTCTTAGATGTCGAAACACCTGTCTTAATCAAGTCGACACCGGAAGGCGCACGTGATTTCGTCGTGCCAAGTCGCATGAACGAAGGACAATTTTACGCATTGCCACAATCGCCACAAACCTTCAAACAGTTGTTGATGGTGAGTGGATTCGATCGCTACTACCAAATCGTGAAATGTTTCCGCGATGAGGATTTACGTGCCGATCGTCAGCCAGAGTTTACACAAATCGACTGTGAAATGGCGTTTGTGGAACAAAATGATATCCTAGAAATGTTTGAAGGATTAATCAAACATTTATTCGCGGAAGTACGTGGCGTGAACTTCGAAGGAGCTTTCCCAAGAATGAGCTACGCAGAAGCAATGAAACGTTATGGTTCCGATAAACCAGACATCCGTTTTGGAATGGAATTCGTTGACCTAACGGAAATTGCACAACAAAAAGAATTCGTTGTATTCAATAGTTCAGAGATGGTTCTAGGAATCAACGCAGTTGGCTGTTCGGAATACACGAGAAAACAATTAGACGAGTTAACCGAATGGGTGAAACGTCCTCAAATCGGCGCCAAAGGATTGGTGTATGTGAAATACAACTTAGACGGTACCTTTAAATCAAGCGTGGACAAATTTTATGAGGAGTCCGACTTGAGAGCAATGGCTGAAAAATCAGGAGCTCAACCAGGAGATTTATTGTTGTTGTTAAGCGGTGAAACGGCGAAAACCAGAAAGCAAATGAACGAACTTCGTTTGTTAATGGGAACGCAACTTGGCTTGAGAAATCCAAATGAATTCGCACCATTGTGGGTTTACGACTTTCCATTGTTAGAGTGGGATGAGAACAGTGAGCGTTTCCACGCGATGCACCATCCATTTACATCTCCGAAACCAGAAGATTTACATTTAATCAATACAGAACCAGGAAAAGTACGTGCGAATGCCTATGACCTTGCCATGAATGGTGTGGAATTAGGAGGAGGATCGATTCGTATTCACGATAGAGATCTTCAATCGCGCATGTTCGACTTACTTGGATTCACGAAAGAAGAAGCACAAGCACAATTCGGATTCTTGATGAGTGCCTTCGAATACGGAGCGCCGCCACATGGTGGATTAGCCTTCGGATTAGATCGCTTGGTGGCAACGATGGGTGGATCAGAGTCCATTCGCGACTACATCGCGTTCCCGAAAAATAACAGCGGAAGAGACACGATGATTGATGCACCATCACCATTGAACGACGCACAATTAAAAGAATTAGGGATTAAATTATCCTAAGTTGAAAAAATGTTGATGTTTCGCTCAACTTTTGTGTAAAACGTTTGTTAGAATGGATAGGAAGTCACTCGTACTTCTACTAATTTTACTGCACCATAAGTTCCCTTATTCTCATAGCTAAGCATCTCAGAATGAACGCACGCATCGAAAAATTACAAGCAGAAATCGCTGATTTAAGACAGCAATTGGTGGATCATCCACTGTATGCTCAAATTCAAACGTTGGAAGATTTCCAATACTTCATGGAACAGCACATTTTCGCTGTTTGGGATTTCATGAGTTTATTGAAAGCCCTACAACGCGGATTAACATGTGTTGAAGTTCCTTGGTCACCAAAAGGAAGTCCAGAAACCCGCAGATTCATCAATGAGATTGTTCTTGGTGAAGAATCGGATACCGATGCCGATGGAAAAGTTTCTAGTCACTTCGAAATGTATCTGGAAGCGATGCAACAAATTGGCGCAAACACCTTGCCTATTTACCAACTAACAGAGTGGATTTCCTATGGAAAATCAGTGGAGGAAGCTTTGTATCAGTTGAATATCAACGAAGAGACGAAGGACTTTGTTCGTTTTACGTTTTCCATCATCGAAACAGGAGAATTGCATAAAATCGCCGCGTTATTCACTTTTGGACGCGAAGATTTAATTCCAGACATGTTTATTGAAATCCTGCGTGAAATGAGCTCACAAGGACAGGAAAATATATCAAAGTTATTGTATTACCTGGAACGCCACATTGAAATCGATGGCGGCGACCACGGGCCAATTTCCCTGCGTATGATCGATGAAATTTGCGAAGATGATGCTGAAAAATGGCAAGAAGCAACGGAATGTGCGAAACAAGCCTTAGAAATGCGGATTAATTTGTGGAACGGATTACTTACACCGTCTTCGACATTGTCAAGCGAGGATTAACTCCAAGAAGTACCTTCTTTTCCGTCTTTCACTACAATTCCTGCAGCGGCTAATCCATCGCGGATTTTATCGGAGGTCGACCAGTCTTTATTCGTTCGTGCTTGTTGACGTAAGTCAAGAACTAAGTCCATCACTGGGGCTAATTTTCCGTTCTCTGATTCCTGTTCGGACATCAATCCTAAGACATCGTAGACAAAGGAGTGCATCGCCTGTTTTAAGGCGTCTCTATCTTCAACAGAAATACTTGCGTTACCATCGTTGATGAGGTTAATGTATTTCACTCCTTCAAACAAGTTCGCAACTAAAATCGGCGCATTGAAATCGTCGTTCATTGCGGTGTAAAAAGAAGCAATCAAGGCAGCGACATCAAAAGAAGAAGTGGATGTTTGCACTTTTTCCAATGTTTTCAATCCTTCCATTAATCGGGCAAATCCTTTTTCAGATGCGTTCAATGCTTCTTGTGTAAAGTCTAAGTTGCTGCGGTAATGCGCTTGCATCATAAAGAAACGAAGAACATTCGCACTGTAAGGTTTGTCGAATAATTCGGTTGTCCCTTCGATGATTTCTTTCGGTAAAAAGTAATTCCCGAGGGACTTACTCATTTTTTGTCCGTTGACATTGAGCATATTTGCATGCATCCAGTAATTCGCAGGATTACATCCTACAGACGCACAACTTTGTGCAATTTCGTCTTCGTGATGTGGGAATTTTAGGTCCATGCCACCACCGTGGATGTCGAATTGTTTTCCTAAGTATTTCGTACTCATTGCGGTGCACTCAACGTGCCATCCTGGATTCCCATCTCCCCAAGGTGAACGCCAAATTTGCATATCATCTGGATTCGCTTTTTTCCAAAGCGCGAAATCCGCAAAGAATCGTTTTTCTTCCTGCGCATTCAAATTACGCGTTTCGTTTTCTAATTCGTCTACTTTTCGTCCGCTCAAGATTCCGTAATTGTAATCTTGCATATAGCGTTTGGTATCGAAATACACCGATCCATTCACCACATATCCATAGTCATTCGCTAAAATTTGCTCAATCACTTCAATTTGTTCTTGAATGTGTGCAGTAGCAGTTGGCTCGATGCTTGGTGGCAATAAGTTATAGATGCGTTGTAAATCTTGAAAACGAACATTGTATTTATAGACAATTTCCAAGGACTGTAGTTGTTCCGCACGCGCTGCTTTTCCAATGGAGTCCTCCTCGTTACCAGCACTGTTGGTAATGTGTCCGGCATCTGTGATGTTGCGCACGTATTTCACTTGGAATCCAAGTTGTAATAAGTAACGATAGATAAGGTCAAAGTTAATGAAGGTACGCATATTCCCCATGTGTGGCTCGCTGTAAAGTGTCGGCCCACAGACATACATACCAACAAAGTTTTCATGAATGGGTACGAAGGCTTGTTTTTCACCTTTCATACTATTGTAAATCACTACGTTTTTCTGTTGATCTTTCATCTTCAATTGCATTAGAACAAAGTTAGCGAAAAGTTCTAAGTCTTTTAAACTAGATTGCTTTCGCTTCATTCAAACCAGCACATTTTCCACTTTTTTGTTAGTGTAATACCTGAAATCGCTTAAAAAAGTACTCTTTTAGAAGATTACGGCACTATTTTTGTTAAAATTGCGCTATGAATTCGATGTTGGCATTTCTTACTGGACTCCTTTTGATCTTGAAATTTCCAAGCGATATTCCGTATGCGAGTATTCAGCGTTCGATGGAAATGAATGACGCGAAAACGATTGTTCATATGGGCAAGGATAAACTATCCTTGAATGTTCAAGGAAAAGAATCCGTTTATCCCATCGCGCAGGCAGAAATGATTTTACAAGGATTTTTCACGAAATATCCGAAGGGATCATTTGTTTTTAAATTCAAAGGAAAAGAATCCGGAGAGGACAACTATACGGTTGGCACCTACACAGCAAAAGGAGAAACGTTCCGAAGCACCTTTCATTTCCGCACCGGAAAATTAGAAAGTCTGTCGATTACCAACGAGTAATTATCCTTGTTGACCTCTATTTTCCTTCAAGGTATTGAAGAAAATCACTGCGTATCCGGCTGTGAGCATCAAGTGGAATGGAACCATTCCCAAGTCACCATAAATCGCGCGGTTCATTGCTGTGAAACCGAATACCACCATCAAAACGCCTTCGGCAATGTTAATGATTGATAAACTTTTTTTGTCGTATTTGTTTCCAGTAAACTCATCTTTTTTCGCCACATTGAATTTCGGTGTACGAACAAACGAACTTTTAATCCCTAAGTATCCTTCTATTACCGCAACGGCATTGCTTAACGACAAGGCCATTGAAACCGTTAGGAATTGCACGAAGCGACCAATAAAGCGGAATACATCACTAAAGAAATTTCCTGTTTTATCTCTGTAAGCATTCCAATAGTAAAATGCCAAAAATACCGTACTGGATAAAAAGAATGCCCCAACTTGGATAAAGAAATTTAAATCTGAGAAGGAATCTTTGATGTGAAGAACCGGCAAGCTCAACAAGGAAAGAATCAAGATGAAGACAAATACGGAAGAATTAAATAAATGCGCCAATCCATGTAAACGGTCAGAGAACTTCAATCCTTTAGTCGTCACAATACGTTTCCACATTTTAATGAAGACCTCTGCACCACCTTTCATCCACCGGTGTTGTTGACTTTTCAAAGCCGACATGGTAATTGGTAATTCTGCTGGAGATTCTACTTCTTCTAAGTAATTGAATTTCCATCCACGCATCTGTGCACGGTAGCTCAAGTCTAAGTCTTCAGTGATGGTATCGTGTTCCCATCCACCGGCATCTTCGATACACGCTTTTCTCCACACTCCCGCTGTACCGTTGAAGTTGATGTAGTGTCCTTGTGCATTGCGTCCACCTTGCTCGATGGCAAAGTGTCCATTCAATCCAAATGCTTGCAATTCCGTTAAAAGCGAATACGTTTTATTCAAGTGTCCCCAACGCGTTTGAACGACACCAATTTTATCCGTGTTGAAGTATGGCATGGTGCGCAATAAGAAATCTTTGTCCGGAACGAAATCTGCATCGAAAATGGCGATGAACTCTCCTTGAACTTGGTCCATGGCTGCATCTAATGCCCCTGCTTTGTATCCAGTGCGATCTGTGCGGTGAATGTGCTGAATGTTGATTCCACGTGCCGCAACTTCCGCTACTTTTTTCGCAATAATATCTTTCGTTTCATCGGTAGAATCATCCAATACTTGAATTTGGAATTTATCTAGTGGATACTCAAATTCAGCAATCGTATCTATGATGCGATCAGCGACATACATTTCGTTATACATCGGCAATTGAATGGTTACCTTTGGAGCATTAGCTAAATCAAATAGGGGCTCCACACGACTTTGTTGTGCTTTGCGTTGTTTTCTGTATGCAAATGCCAAAGATAATTGCACCATACTGTAATAGAAAATTAACAGAAGGCAAATACCATAAATCACTAAAATGACTTTCGCCAACACATGTGACCAATAGTGTTCTTTCACAAATGTTCTTCCTTTTTCTGTGACTTTACGGTCACCCCAATTGAACATCCATGATACCTCCAAATTAGCTGTAAATGGTTGTGTTTTGCTAAACGTATAGTGAACTAGGTGTTGTTTGGCGTTCGTTTCGAAAACTTTTAATGTATCGGGTCTGTAATCTTGATCGACTAACATTAAAATGTTCTTTCCAATAGGCACATGTTTGAAGGTAAACACACCATTTTCATCTGTTTCTGCAGAGAAGACTTTACCCGTGACCGTTGAGGTTAAGCTCACCTTCACTTTTTCCACTTCATTGTGGGTTTTGTAGTCAACTAAGTAACCTTCAATTTTCTTAGAATACTGAATTGGGTCCTTTGTAGCATGTGCACTGATTGTCGTAACAAAAAGCGCGATAAGCAAGAAAAAATTCCTCATTTGTGAGCGGAAAAAAGATGTAAAAAAAAGCAAATATAAATTTAATCTTTCATTAATGTCATTTCGTCGACTAAGTGTTTGGCATCGGAGTAAATATCCATCACCCAAAGTACGTAGCGAATGTCCACCACAATGTTTCGGCAGCGATTCGCATCGAACAAATAATCACTCATGGTACTTTCCCAAGAACGGTCAAAATTAAGTCCCATTAAGTATCCATTTTTGTCTAAAACAGGTGAGCCAGAATTTCCTCCCGTCGTGTGGTTAGATCCGGAGAAACACACCCATAAATCGTCTCCTTGTGCATATGGACCGTAGTTTTTCGCTGTGTGCAATTCTACCATTCTTGGTAACAAAGCGAAATCTGGATTCCCTGTGTTGTATTTGGCAATGATTCCGTCCAAGGTTGTGTGCTCCGTGTAACGCATGCCATCCGTTGGCGCGGACCCTTCTAATTGTCCGTAAGTAATGCGCAAGGTTGAATTCGCATCTGGCCAATGTTTTTTAGTTGGGAACATCGTGTACTTTCCTTCCACGTATACTTGCATCAAGTTGTTGACACTTGTTTGAAAGGTGCGATACGCGGGAACGGTTTCATTTCTAAAGGATTGAAAATATTGGTAAAAGTGTGTGTATCCCACATCTCTATTCAGTTTTTTCAAGGATTTTTCATTGAATCCATTTAAAAAGGCCAGGTAACGGTCTTGACTTGTGAAAATCGATGTGGTGTAGATTTGATTAGCCATTCCTTTGACGTAATTCACAAACCATTCTGTAGCTACAGAATATTTGACATCCTTTGTAATGACTTTCCACTCTTCCGTATAATCGAAATAGGCTTTGGTTTGATCGTTGAAGATTTTCCAATCGACGTCGCTGTTGTAATTTTTGAAGAATCCTTCCGCCGATGTTTTCATTTTATCAATGACTTTCGTTAATTCACCATTTTCGGTGTACTTGGCATAATTAGTTACCAAATCCTCCATTCCACGCACGAGTTTGAAGTATTCTGGCCCGTAGGAAAAATACTCAGCACCCAATGCGTACTTGAACTCAATCCGCTGATCTTTTTCCACCAATGCATTCAATTGATTGACCACTTCCGCATATTTATTCCATTCTGGCTTACTCAATGCCATTTCCTTGTAGGCTTTTTCTTCTTCCAACTTGAGTTGAACTGCTTGTAGGTTTTTTAATCCTTCAATTTGACCAATCCACTTTTTCCAAGAATTCGCAATACTTGCTTGTTTCGCCGAATATTGAATACGTGTTAAATCCGAATTTTTCATTCCTTCATCAATCACCGCTAAAGAAAGGTCGCGCATGTGAATACGTGCCGGACGCTCTTTCTCAATGATGAATTTCAAGTACGAGGAAACGACATGTTGCTCCGTTTGACCGGGAAATCCGTATACCATCGTAAAGTCACCTTCTTGACGGTTTTGAAAAGAAATCGGCAAATAATGCAAAGGTGTATAAGGAACATTGTCCGGAGAATATGCTGCTGGCTTGTTGTCTTTTCCCGCATAAATGCGAAAGACAGAGAAATCACCTGTATGACGTGGCCAAACCCAGTTATCCGTATCCCCACCAAATTTTCCAATGGAATTCGGAGGTGTTCCTACAAAACGCACATCCAAGAACACTTCTTTCAACATTAAATAATAATCGTTCCCGTAATTGAAGGCCTTGATTTCTGCTTCGTAATGCGTTCCAACGATTGCAGCCGCACATAATTTCTTGATGTTCGCGAGAATCATTGCTTGATCACTTTTTGAACTCGCTCCCATCAACACATCCTTCGTTACATCGTCAATGCGGACAATACGCATCGCTGTTAATCCTGGATTCGTTAATTCGTCTGATTTGTTCTTTGCCCAAAAACCATTTTTCAAATAATCGTGTTCGAGTGAGGAATGCGATTGAATTTGTCCGTAACCACAATGGTGATTCGTCAACAATAAACCTTGACTCGAAACTAGCTCCGCTGTACATCCACCACCAAATTGTAGAATGGCATCTTTAATACTCGTAGAATTAATACTGTAAATATCTGCAGCGGAAAGCTTCATGCCTTTTGCTTTCATATCTGACTCAAAAGCAGCAATTAAAGAAGGGATAAGCATGCCTTCTTCGGCCTGCGCCACGAACAATCTAGCAACGAATACAAACAACAGGGATGCGCGCAATAAAATCAATTTCATACGTACGTTTTATAGCGGCTAAGATACGACGATTTCAGATAGACACAATAGCTAAAATCAAAGCACAATA
Source organism: Chryseobacterium gleum (assembly GCA_945860065.1). Classification (GTDB taxonomy): domain Bacteria; phylum Bacteroidota; class Bacteroidia; order Flavobacteriales_D; family Crocinitomicaceae; genus UBA952. The sequence continues at coordinate 56,968 of CAMAPI010000001.1, forward strand.
ATTACGTATCTTTGCGCCACATTTCAATGTATGCGAATATTCGAAGGACTTACAGATTTAACACCCATCAAAAAGGCAGTTGTAACGATTGGCACCTTTGATGGCGTGCACATTGGTCACCAAGAAATTCTCAAAACGGTTATTTCCGAGGCAAAAAAAATCGGTGGAGAAAGTGTGCTATTGACCTTTTATCCGCATCCGAGAATGGTCCTTTACCCCGAGGATAAGGGTTTGCTTTTATTGCAAACGCAAACGGAGAAATTGGAAAAACTGGCCAGTATAGGACTCGAGAATGCCGTGATTTATCCCTTCTCAAAAGAATTCGCTGAATTTTCCGCCAAAAGTTTTGTCGAGGAAATTTTAATCAAAGGACTTCAAGCAAAGAAAGTGATTATTGGTTACGACCATCAATTTGGACATCAGCGCGAAGGAAATTTGGCTTTTTTACAAAGTTATGCTGACCAAGGATTCTTTGAATTAATGGAAATCCCAGCCGAGCAAATCGATGAAGTATATATTTCTTCCTCGAAAATTCGAAATGCCATTTTGGAAGGAGAAATGTCCACCGCAAATTCGTGTTTAGGCGCAGCATTTGAACTCACCGGAACTGTAACGCTTGGATTACAGAATGGACGTCGCATCGGATTTCCAACGGCAAATATTCAACTGAAAGATGCGCACAAAATCATTCCAGCGAATGGTGTATATGCGGTGAAAATCGAGGTAGAAGGCAAACTACAAACTGGAATGATGAACATCGGATGGCGTCCAACCGTGGAAGAGGAAAAACTAGAACGCAAGATTGAGGTGCATCTTTTTGATTTTAACCGAGAAATTTATGGTTCGGAGTGCCGAGTGGAAGTACATCAATTTTTCAGACCGGAACATAAATTCCCTAACTTAGAGGGGTTAAAAGCTCAAATTCAACAAGATGAAGCAGCTATTCGCGCTTTTTTTCATACTGCTTAACTTTCTCAGTGTTGCGCAGATCAATCATGGACACGTGTACCTGTGGAATGAACTTGCAGGAGTAAATCCGGATACCATTCGCGCCATTTCACTCGAAAAAATGAAATTGGATTCCCTCCCGAATGAACTTTGGAAGTTTACGAATATCACCTACTTAAGCCTAGAGAAAAATCAACTTGCCAACTTGCCTGAGGACTTCAATAAGTTGACGCAATTGACGGAATTGAACATCGCAAAAAATAAATTCACCTTTTTCCCCTTGGTCATATGCCAACTTCCCAATTTGAAGAAATTGAACGCATCCCGAAACCGTATAGAGTCCATCCCAAATCAAATCGAAAACTGCAGTCATTTGGAAAGCATTGATTTATACGATAACCTCATCGGTGAGTTTGGAACTGGGATATTTCAATTGAAGGAATTAAGGACCTTAAACATCGAGGGAGTGATGTATGGAACCAATTTCGCCGATGACTTAAAACGCAAACTTCCAAACGTTCAACTCTTGCTCGATCCGCCTTGCAAGTGCTTGAACTAGGTGAAAAAAACGAATCCCTTTTATCAAGTTGTCCTTGACTTGAAACTATTTCCTACCTTCGTGTAAAACAAGAATTTTGGATCTTATCAACCTTATTTTTCGGCTCGGTGTACTCTTTGCCATCTATGGATTTCTCTGGTTTTTCATCGAACTTGGATTGAAATTATTGATCGGTGGACGCAAGCGAACACTTGGAGAAATCTATTTGATTAAAACCGTGAAGTACTTGTTTCTCGTAAACGTGACCTTTCTCTTTTGCTTGGAACAAATGGAAGAACCTGTTTTTCAAGTGAATTACTTGAATCTGGCGCCAAGCTTCATTGTTTTAATGGTGTACTTCTTAGGGAAACTCCAACAGAAAGAACAACGCATTCAGATGATGACCAACTTTACACAAGGATTGCAAGAGGCGCCTTTTAACCGTCAGTGGGAGTTGGCTTTAATTGTGTTGAGTGGCTGCACCTTTGCTGGACTCATATTTTATCCACAGTTTTCTGAAAATGCCATTTCTACATGGTTTCAAAAGAGTATTTTGGACATTGAAAATACCGTTTTGATTGGATTTGTATTTAAAATGATCGGGTTTTTCTTTTTAATCGGGATGTTCTTTAAGATGCTCAACGCACTTAACTACATCGTTTCAGGAAAACCTTTGGTAAATGTGAAAACAGGATTTGGAACAAAACAAAGAAAATCTGATGATTCATTTGATGATTTTGAAGAAATTGACGACAATAAACTTTCGGAATAATGGCACACTTTGATGAAAAAGAATTAATCGAACGATCGAATGACATCATCCATTCATTGACAAAGTTGGTCATGGGTGAAAAACCTGGGTTTTTGTCTGGAAGCGTCTATAAAAAAATGGAAATGCATCCGCGCTTGAGCACTATGAAGACATTGTACGCCAGTTTTATAATGGATTTTAAAGGTTCTTATGAAGATTCAGCGAGTTTAAAAAAACTGACCGATTTCCGCTACGAAATCGTTGAGTTATTTGACTCTGAATCACCTTCAGAAAACTAAGCAAACGATACCATGGAATTTACCTTCGGGAAAGCGTATAAATTATGTAGTGTCAAGCGAATTGACCGTTTGTTCTCCGAAGGAAAGAGATTAAAGGCATATCCTATTACCGTTATGTTCCAAGAAACCGAAGAGGAAATGGAACACGCTTTTCAAGTCATCTTTTCCGTTCCGAAAAAACGAATGAGGCATGCACATGATCGAAATTATGTCAAACGCTGTTTTCGCGAAATACTGCGAATCAATAAATCCGTACTTGAAAATCATTTGATAAAGTGCAACAAAAAAATCAATTTCGCTCTGATTTATCAATTGAATGAACGCATGCCTTACCAAGAATTGGAACAAAAATTGCTAGACGCTATCACAAAACTAATAAGCGAAATCAAAGATGAAAAATAAACTTCATGTGATCATTTGGATCATGCTAACATGCTTTACTTTCCAAACTTCATGGACTCAGTCCAATGGATTCGAAACCCTGAAAAGTTTGGAAATCATGGATCAAATTTATGAGAACCTTGACCTATACTTTGTCGATGAACCACAAAACGGAAAACTTTCGAAAACGGCGATTGATGCCATGCTCAAAGAATTGGATCCGTACACCGTTTATTACCATGAGTCGAACATTGAAGATTACCGCATTTTAACCACTGGACAATACGGTGGAATTGGGGCACTGATTCGTCAAATAGGTGATTACACGTTTATTTCCGAACCTTATGAAGATTGTCCAGCAGCAAAAAGCGGCATCAAAGCTGGCGATAAAATTTTATCGATTGATGGCAAAAACATGGCAAAGAAAACCACCGATGAGGTTTCAGATGCCTTGAAAGGACCAAAAGGAACAAGCATCGAAGTGGAAATTGATCGCAAAGGTGAAGGCCTGAAGAAAATCACCATCGCACGCGATGAAATTAAAATTCCAGACGTGCCTTATTTCGGCATGCTAAAAGGCGAAGTGGGATATGTGAAATTGAATAGCTTTACCCAAACAGCTTCCGCTGATGTGAAAAATGCCATTCAGAAGTTACAGGCTGATGGAGCGAAACAGTTGGTGCTGGATTTGAGAGGCAACGGCGGAGGACTATTGATCGAAGCAGTGAAAATCGTTAATTTCTTTGTGCCGAAAAATCAAGTAGTGGTGACCACAAAAGGACGCGTCAAAGAGGAAAACCGCGTCTATACAACCTTGGAAGAACCATTTTCACAAGACATGCCTCTCGTTGTACTCGTGGACGGTGGATCCGCTTCGGCAAGTGAAATTGTTTCTGGCGCTCTCCAAGATTTAGACCGCGCGGTAATCATTGGTGAAACAAGTTTTGGAAAAGGATTGGTACAACGAACCTATGATTTAAAATACGGGTCCAAAATAAAAATTACCATCGCTAAATACTATACTCCTTCTGGACGCTGTGTGCAACGCTTGGAGTATTATGACAAAGAAAATAATGCGAAAGTCAAAGAAATCCCGGACTCTTTATTGAAGACCTTTCAAACAAAAAATGGACGAAAAGTCATTGATGGACGTGGTATTGAACCAGACCTGAAAGTAGAAAGCCCTGATTTAAGTCGTTTGACAGCGGTTCTACTTACGAGTAATTTTGTCTTTAATTACACGACGGATTATGTTTTAAGTCATCCAACGATAGCGAAAGCGGAGGAGTTTAAATTGTCTGATTCGGAATACGAAGATTTTCAAAAATATGCGCTCGCACAAGAATTTAAGTATACAACCGCTTCTGAGGAATCCTTGAAGAAGATGAAGGAAACCGCTGTAAAAGAAGGTTATTTCGAAGAAATAAAAGCGGATTATGAGGATATGATTTCTAAAGTAACGCCTTCGAAAGAAAGGGACCTTATGAAATTTAAAGCGGAAATAAGCGAAATCTTGGAAAATGAAATTATTTCGAGGTATTTCTTTCAAAAAGGCAGAACAGTGGCGTCCCTTAAAAATGACATTGTCGTACAACGCGCGTTGGAAGTTTTGACAAATGTATCGGAGTACAATACTATTTTGAAGAAATAAGCGTTAGAATCCTATGTTGAAACGTTATTTCGGACCTCAAATTCATCGCCGAGTACATTTTTTTGTGCTTGCGCTATTCATAGTTGGGGTCGTTTGCAGTAAATTCTTGATGTCGATGGGACTCCTCCTGGGAGTACTGAATCTTTTGATTGAAGGAAATTTTCGTTCGTATGCTCAACGTTTACGCGAGAATCCACTCATCCTTTTCGTCTTGCTTTTTTATGTTCTACACCTCTTTGGATTAATGTGGTCAAGTAATTTGGATTATGGCCTTGACGATATCCGAAAAAAAACATCCTTACTATTGATTCCTATTATTGTTGGATCTCAACCCATTCCTAGTCCAAGGGCATGGTCTAGACTCATTCAATACTTCGTGCTCATTTTAGTCGGCACGGCGCTAATCAATTTCATTTCGTATCATTTTTTCGCTGAAAAACTGATTTTAATCGACATTCGTGATATGTCACTTTTCGGGTCGCATATCCGCTATGGAATCCTCATGGGAATCGGATTGGCGTTTTGTTTGGAGCGCATTTACCAGGGAGCAAAATACAGAAATGGATATATTTTCAGCGCCATTTTCTTTTTGATTTACTCCTTTTACAGTCAAGTATTGTCTGGTTTGATTGCGGTGAGTATCGTACTTATTGGTGTACTGGTTTTTATCCTAGTGTTGCGCAAACAATACGTGATTTTAAGCTCCTCGTTTTTATTGGTGCTTATCTCTTCACTTGGCTTATTCTATTACTTGTCCCAGCCAGTCATTTATCCGATTCCATGTCGCGAAAAATACAACGAAATGGAGTCCGCATGGAATCAACGTTCTCCTTTGAATTACGACAGTTTGGATAAACGCAAACAGCCCGTAGCTTCTACATTAGAACGGTATTTATCCTCCAAAGGACTTTGTGCCAATGCAGCGGGTGTCCAAAAACTAACAAGAGAAGATATTCGTTTCATTCAAACGGGATTTGCAGATGTACATGAAACTTATGGCGGAATTCAAGCCAGGTTATTGGACATTCGTTACCAACTTCACCATGCTACAAATCCATCCGGACATTCCGTATTGGAGCGAATTGAATACTGGAAAAATGCATGGGCAATCATTGAAAATTATTACTTGATAGGCGTTGGCACAGGAGATGTCGATGATGCGATGCAAGAAATGTACAACATTCGTAGTTCGCCATTGACCGAAGAACGCAGATTGCGCGCGCACAATTCTTACTTAACCTACTACTTGACCTTCGGAATCTTTGGGTTTTTGTTTTTCCTCTATTTTCAATTCAAGTTCATCATCCAACAATGGAAATGGAAGCAATGGATTGGTTTTCTTTTTGGCATCATTGCATTGGTGACCTTTTTGTTTGAAGACACCCTTGAATCACAAATGGGCATCACGATGTTCGCGTTTTTCTATGCCGTATTTTCAAGGAAATTGACAACTCAGTAGATACGTCCTTGATTTTTATTAACTTCGCTTTGCGATGTCAATAGAAGTAAAAAACCTGTTTAAATATTACGGAGAACAAGCCGCAGTGCGGGATGTAAGTTTCTCTGTCAACAAAGGTGAAATCGTAGCTTTTTTAGGTCCAAATGGGGCCGGAAAATCTACCACCATGAAAATCATGACCGGATACATTCCTGCTAGTTCAGGAGAAGTCTTTATCGGCGGAATCAAAGTGGACATAGATGAGTTAAAAACGCGTCAAATAATCGGTTATTTACCAGAAAACAATCCGCTTTATGTGGATATGTATGTGCGAGAGTACCTCGAATTTGTTGGGCGAATTTATAAGGTGAAAAACCTGAAGGCGCGCGTAGCAGAAATGGTGCATGCGGTCGGACTAGACGTCGAACAAAATAAAAAAATCGGAGCTTTATCCAAAGGATACCGTCAACGTGTTGGTTTAGCGCAAGCCATCATTCACGATCCGGAAGTATTGATTCTCGATGAGCCAACCACTGGATTGGACCCCAATCAATTAGTGGAAATCCGTGAGTTGATTCGTCAAATCGGGAAACAAAAAACCGTTTTACTTTCGACGCACATTATGCAAGAAGTGGAAGCGATTTGTGACCGTGTGATCATCTTATCCAAAGGTCAAATTGTAGCAGACGATAAAGCAAAAACATTGCAACAGGAATTGGAACACCAAACGGTTTATGTTGAATTTGATGCACCAGTGACAAAAGCACAATTGGCAAAAATGCCAAATGTGAGCAAGGTGGAAGCTTTGGAAAAAGGATGGTTGATTGAGTCCTTGTCGACAGAAGATTTGCGTAAATCGCTTGCACAATATGCACAAGCTCAAAATTGGTTGATTCTTACCTTGAACATCGAGCAAAAATCATTAGAAGAAGTATTTAAAGAATTAACAAAATAAGATGCCAACGAATTTTATCGAAGAGTTACAGTGGAGAGGGATGATACACGACATCATGCCCGGAACAGAAGAAGCCTTGTTAAAGAAAAGTTCGTCTGGATATATTGGATTTGATCCAACCGCCGATTCTTTGCACATTGGAAGTTTGGTGCAAATCATGACCTTGGTTCATTTTCAAAAAGCTGGACACAAACCATTTGCTTTGGTAGGTGGGGCAACGGGAATGGTGGGCGATCCATCCGGGAAATCACAGGAACGAAATTTATTGGATGACGCAACACTTCAACATAATGTGGCTTGTGTCAAAGCACAATTAGAAAAGTTTTTGGACTTCAAAGGTGAGAATGCGGCAGAAATGGTCAATAACATCGATTGGTTCCGAAACATGAGCTTTTTGGAATTCATCCGCGACGTGGGAAAACACATTTCAGTAAATTACATGTTGGCTAAAGATTCTGTAAAATCACGCTTGGAAACAGGGATGTCCTTCACAGAGTTTTCATATCAACTCGTTCAAGGTTATGACTTTTACTACTTGAATCAACACAAAGGATGCATCGTTCAATTAGGCGGATCAGACCAATGGGGGAATATTGTGACAGGAACAGAGTTAATTCGTCGAAAAGGTGGAGGTGAAGCATATGCCGTGACCACACCGCTCATTAAAAAAGCGGACGGAACGAAGTTTGGGAAAACGGAAGGCGGAAACGTTTGGTTGGATCCAGCGAAAACATCACCGTACCAATTTTACCAATACTGGTTAAATGCCGCGGATGAAGATGCGGCGAATTTCGTTCGAATTTTCACCTTGAAAACAAGAGAAGAAATTGAAGCTTTGGAAAAAGAACACGCTGAAGCACCTCATTTACGTGCCCTTCAAAAAGCCCTTGCTGAAGACATAACCGTTCGTGTTCACAGTGTGGAATCTCTTCAAACAGCCATTAGCGCGAGTAATATCCTCTTTGGTAAATCGACATCAGAGGACCTAAAAGCATTGTCTGAACAAGATTTCTTTAGCATTTTTGACGGCGTACCACAAGCCACCATTTCACGTGCAGAATTTGGAGAAGGAATCAGCATCGTAGATGCCTTAGCAGGGAAAACGGGATTTTTAACTTCAAATGGAGAAGCCCGCCGCGAACTTAAATCGAACGCCATTTCGGTAAACAAGGAAAAAGTCGATGAACAATTTATCGTTCGTTCGTCAGAATTGATCAACGATCATTATGTCTTGTTAGGAAAAGGTAAAAAGAACAATTATATTTTGCTCATTACAGATTAAAAATTTGATAAAGCAAAAAAAAAGAGAAGGCAACACCTTCTCTTTTTTGTTTTTATAAAATCTGTTTTTATAAAATCAGCATGGCGTCACCATATGAATAAAAACGGTAATTTTCTTTAATTGCTTCTTTATATGCTTTCATCATTAAATCATGTCCTGCAAAAGCAGAAATCATCATTAACAAGGTAGAAAGGGGCGTATGGAAATTCGTTATGATACTATCTGCAATACTAAATTCGTATGGAGGAAAGATGAACTTGTTTGTCCAACCGTCGTATGGTTTCAAAAAACCGTCTGTTGATACAGATGTTTCGATAGAACGCATAGCAGTTGTACCAATAGCACATACTCGTTGCTTCTTGCGTTTTGCGTTGTTCACCATATCTGAAGCTTCTTGAGAAATAATCACTTGTTCAGAATCCATTTTATGCTTCGTTAAATCTTCTACTTCTACGGAACGGAAAGTACCAAGTCCAACATGAAGTGTCACCTCTGCAAAGTCGATTCCTTTTAACTCGAGCCTTTTCAATAATTGTCTAGAAAAATGCAGTCCTGCAGTTGGCGCTGCAACAGCTCCTTCCACTTTCGCAAAAATGGTTTGGTATCGTTCTTCGTCCTCCGGCTCAACTTCGCGCTTAATGTATTTAGGAAGTGGTGTCTCACCTAGTTCAGTAATTTTTGCTTTAAAATCTTCGTAGGGACCATCGAACAAAAAGCGTAGGGTACGTCCACGTGAGGTAGTATTATCAATCACTTCGGCTACCAGCGAATCGTCTTCTCCGAAATACAATTTATTACCGATACGAATTTTTCTCGCAGGGTCCACAAGTACATCCCAAAGTAAGCTTTCACGGTTTAATTCACGCAATAAGAAAACTTCAATTTTCGCACCTGTTTTTTCTTTATTTCCGTACATTCTTGCTGGAAAAACACGTGTGTTGTTCATGACCATGACATCACCTTCTGAGAAATAATCCAACACATCTTTGAATATTTTGTGTTCAATTTTTCCGGTCTCTCGGTGAATAACCATTAATCGTGCATCGTCACGGTTTTCAGTTGGATAGTTTGCGATTAACTCTTCTGGAAGCTCGAAGTCGAACTCCGATAATTTCATTTTGCTCATAAGCTCAATATTAACCTACTTCTTCAAAGTAGGGCGCAAAGATACGACATCGAGACCCCGTTTGTCAAGTAAATAGCCAACTAAATTCAATTTGCTTGATTTTATTGACGAAAATCAGCTTTTTTAAGAATGTATCTCATTGAATGCACGTTTGTTAAACGCGAAATTTGAAAAAAAGAAAGCCATGTTTGATAAAATGTTGAATGAAATGGAATTTAACCGCTTTGGTTGGATTGCTATTATTTTGTTAGTTGTAGGTTGCCTCGGTGGACTAACCGTTGGAATGGGGGCCTTGCAAAGTACTTTTGCGTTAATTGTCATTTTAATTCCAACTATGATGACCTTAAGTTTCTTGCTTTCGGTTGCGCCAATGAAGTGGATTGCCTTGTCAACTCTGGTTACAGTTAGTGTAGACTTACTATTTTTCGGGTATTACCTAGCGACCTAAAACTGGAAGTAAACAAACGGTTTAAAGGTGTCTGAGATTGCCTGATACATCAGGAAAATACTGCATGCTATAGCGATTGCTTGAAGGAAAAACGGAACTTTTGCAAACATTTGTGTCCCTTTGTCTTTCCAAGTTTGCGGCAGCCAATGCAATACGAATCCTGTTAAGATCAGCCAAAATACGGCTTGATACGTTTCCAATACTTTCACAAAAACGTCCCATGTGAAATCAAAATGCAGCCAAATGTGATTCAACATCTTTATGGGCTCACCTGCTTCGTCTAAGCGAAACCAAACTCGTGTGAAGGTGATGAAATTGAAGGTGAGAAAGATTCGCCATGCACGGATACCCCAAGCTGAACTTTGCTCATATGGACTAATTTTCTTCCAATATTGATAGAAAATGAGGGCGAGTCCGTTCATTGTTCCCCAAATCACAAAATTCTCACTCGCGCCATGCCAGAGTCCACCAACAACCATGGTGATTAATAAATTTAAATCGCGGTTTAAATAATTTTTGACTTTCGGAAAGAGATGCCAACATAGAAAATAGAGCAGCATCAAACCTAGGTAAACGTAAACGAGTTCGTACCATTGGGTAATGAAAATCAAAAACACGAAGATAATCGTTGATGCAATATATGTCCCGATTCCACCGGAGCGATTTCCTCCCAAAGGAATATACAAGTAATCACGCAACCACGAACCGAGGGATTTGTGCCATCTGCGCCAAAAGTCAGCGACGGAAACAGCTTTATACGGTGAATTAAAGTTCTCTAATAAGGTGAATCCCATCAAACGAGAAATTCCAATGGCAATGTCCGTGTAACCGGAAAAATCGCCGTAAATCTGCAAGGAATATGCCCACATGGCCAGAACACTTACAAAACCTGGGTAAGCTTCAGGAGCATCTGCAATTTTATCAATAAAGTGAACAGCAATGTAATCTGCCAGGACAATTTTCTTAAATAATCCTTTTGTGATTTGTACCAGTGCCCTGCTAAAGTCTTGTTTACTTAAGGTGAAAGGTTGCTTGATTTGAGGAATAAAATCCCTCGCTCGTACGATTGGCCCCGCCACCAAATGAGGAAAATAGGTAACATAAAATGTAAAATCGAAAAAACTAATGTCCCTAATCTCTTTGCGATAAATGTCGACAATGTAACTGATGTTGTGAAAGGTAAAAAAGGATACACCGATTGGAATCAATATCTTGTCCAAAAAGGTTCCTGCTCCAAAAAAGCCGTTCCCCCAAAGTGCAAATTGATTGACCACTTCATATTTGGTATGAAACAATAGGTTAAAGGAATCTGTAAAGAAATAGGCGTACTTAAAGTAACCCAATAACAACAAGTTAAAAATAACCGAGGCCGCAATAAACCATTTTTTTGCCCGGTCTTTTTCTGCTTTTTGTACCCGAATACCTAAAGCGAAATTAACGAGAAGTGTGAGTCCTAGTAGTAAAACGAAAAGCCCAGATGTTTTGAAGTAAAAAAACAAACTGATGACCGTTAGGAAAATGCTCCTCACTAAAAAATGTTTATGAATAGCCGAAAAAACAACCATCACTAAAATGAAAAACAGCCAAAAATCAAGCTGTGTAAAAATGAGTGGCTCATCAACATTAAACGAAAAAAGCTGGTATATTCTCTCCATAGTCAGTGGCTACTAAGTTCGTCAAATACGCTTAAATATTTTATAAACGCATCAATTAATAATTTTCCTTTGAGGTGATATCCCTCAGCCGTAAAGTGAACATAATCTCCCTGCATCAATCCATTTTTCTTCCACGCAATAGAAGAACCAAGTTCTCCCATAATGCCGTAGAAATCCCATACGGCCATCTGGTATTCTTCTGCTAATTGATAGATGACTTCACGCTGTCTTAAGGTGTTCTTATTTGGCTTTCCATGGAATTGATTGTCATTTGGAACAGTAAGCAAAAGGGCGCATTTCGGATTCACAGACAAAATCAGTTTCATCAAGGATTCTAAGTTGTTCTTATATACTTCTGGACGAAAATCCCCAAAATTCGTGTAGGCATCATTCGTTCCAACGGAGAACACAAATAAATCTGGCGGATGAATCTTTAGATCCCTCAGGAAATGCTCATTCCCTAAATATGTATAAAGTCCAGCACCATTGATGCCAATAGCGTTGTACGTAATTCCAGGCAATTCGTTTAAGAGCTCAAAGCCGTAAATTTCAAGAAGCGCTGTTGATTCACGACTCTTCACGAACTGTAAATCTAGGGAATCGATGTAATCGGTAAAGGTGATCTCTGAATATCCTAGCTCGTCGTGGTGAAATGTTTCACTCACTAGCAGTTCCTGTCCACCAAAATTTAAATCGTAAGGAAACTCACCGGTATTATGATAAATGCGCAATTTATTAAAAGGCGGCTTCACCATCGTACGCATGTGCTTGAAGTTGATGGTAATAACCGAATCCGCACAACGAATCGTGGCACCTGTCAATCCGTAGTCTAAGTCCTCCGGATGATCGTTGACACTTCGGTAGGATTTCCACGTGTTTGGCGAAGAGAAATAATAGTTCGATGGATTGTTCGTCTTTGCCAATCCAAACGGAAAAACGAGTCCTCGTTCGCCGTTTAATCCTGGCCAATTTGTTTGTAAAAAGGTGCGAAAATCATGCGTATAAATGTCCGCTTGAATGTGGGATCCACCAATGTGGTAAAAATTCAATTTGCGATCTTTTAAGGCAATCATTTGACTCATTTGTTCATGCAAATACATCCAATTTGGACTCTCTCCAGAAAAAAACTGAAAACTATTGCAGTCACTATTGATGAAGGGATACTTTCTAGACATCAAGGTGTCATCACTCGGAATCGTGGAAGAATCAATCGTCCTTAAGTCCATTGTTTGAGAGAAAACAGAACGCGATAAGAGCATCAGCAAAATGAAACCACGCATCATTCGGCGGCATCTTTCTTAGGACTTGTTTGTCCTGCAACCCATTTCGCGTATTCAGCAATAAAGGCATCGTAAAATAACTGAGAGGCATAACTTGCTCCACGCGGTGTAAAGTGTATGTAATCCTTACCTGCTAAACCTTGACTGACCCATGATGGCATGGAATTATGCCCGCCCATTGCGGCATATAAATCCCAGAATACGGCTCCTGTTTCATCGCAGGATTTCTTCATCTGGTTAACACAATAGGAAAGGTAGGGGTAGGTTTCGAAAATCCCATTCACCATTTGTGACATGTCACTTGGTCCAAGGACTAAAATTGCAGCACTAGGACGATTTCTTTGAATGTATTGTATTTGACTTTTGAAACTGCGCATGTAATTGCGAACGGAACTACTATCCCGGAAGGTATGAACGGAATTCCCACCAAACTGAAGGATGACTAATTCGGTGTTCAATTCGTTGTGCATTTTGCGAAACAAGGTAGCATCTCCCGCGCTGATGGCATGTCCTGAGGAACCACGCATCGCAACGTTTACTACTTGAACACCAACATCTCCCTCTAAAGCAAAGCCATTGAAAACGGGGCTTTTTGTGGTGCTAAACACAAATTTTAATTTACCTGGAGTTTTGGGAAAACTCAAGTCAAGCGAATGCCCGAGTCCGTCCTTGATCAAGGAATCTTCGTGGATTAACTTGTTGTTTTCATACACTTTTACTGCGCACGGTTTCACACAAGCCGTGTAGAAACAACGAACTTGATTAAAATCACGTGCTCGCGCAAAAGCAGCTTTCGACGCTTCTACTTCAATCCATCCTTCGGTCAATTCGCCGCGATTCGATTTGCTTGTGTCGATGAGAATGATGGAGGCAGAACCCATAGCTCCATATTTACGTGTGCTCAATTTTTTACCCCAAAAGGATGTTAATCGTTCAAAATTACTCGAGAATGCTTGTTTAAATGCTTGTGTGTTGTAAACATTGGTCGCTGGAATCATTCCGGGACCGTTTCCGCCAAATTGATTCTGAATACGCTGACGAATGTATCCCGTCATGCGATCACCTTCGATTTGTGAATCGCCGTAATGAAAAATGGAGATTTTACGTCCCTCATTTGATACGGTTTGCAATTGCGCAAAGAACCTGAATAAATTCTGAGAGGACAATTCATTCAGATGGAGTGATGTGGCACTTTCGGTACTTAACGCACCACCTGCTGCCAAGCCTAATTTTCCAGATGTTTTTCCCGAATGCTTGACCAAATTTTCGTTGATATCACTGGTGTCAACTTTCTGAATGATTTTCGCAATGTCCTTTTTCTCTTGTTTTTTTGGATGTAAAACCTCTTCAAAGGATAAAAACTGCCATTTTACACCAAGGAATTTTGTCCCGCCATTCGGCAATAGAAAAGAAGGGATGAATAAAAGTGAAAGTACTAAAAGGATAAAAAGAAGTACTTGGTATGGACGAAAATTTTGCACGGATTGATTCTATTCAACAAATATAAGTTTTCTTTGTTTTCTATTCATCATGATGACAACTTCCAATTCACTTATAAACGAATCTTCGCCTTACTTACTTCAGCACGCCAACAACCCTATTCAATGGGTCCCGTGGTCGGAAGATGCTTTCGAACAGGCAAAACGACAAAACAAATTGGTGCTCATCAGCATCGGTTATTCCGCATGTCATTGGTGCCACGTCATGGCGCATGAGTGTTTTGAAGATCAGGAAGTCGCTGATTTAATGAATGCACACTTCATCAACATCAAAGTGGACCGTGAAGAGCGGCCGGATGTAGACCAAGTATACATGTCTGCGGTGCAACTAATGACGCAAAGAGGGGGCTGGCCGCTGAACTGTATTACTTTGCCTGATGGACGCCCAATCTACGGCGGAACATATTTTCCAAAGGAACAATGGATTCATATTTTAAAATCCTTGGTTTCCACTTTTCAAAATGATTTGGAAAAAGTGGAAGAATACGCCGCGAAACTACACGAAGGACTCAGCCTCAATGAATTAATTGCCATTCCACAAGTCGAATCTAATCTTCAAAGCGAAAAACTATTGGAATTAGTCGCTCGTTGGAACAAGCAATTTGATTGGATGGAAGGCGGAATGAGTAGAGCTCCGAAATTCCCCATGCCAAATAATTATGCTTACTTATTAGCGCACAGCCGATTTTTCAAGGATGAAAAACTGCAAGAATACGTCCGTTTAACCTTGGACAAAATGGCGTTTGGTGGAATCTATGATCAAATTGGCGGTGGATTTACCCGTTATTCGGTGGACATGATCTGGAAAGTTCCGCATTTCGAGAAAATGCTATATGATAACGCACAGTTGATGGAATTATATGCTTTGGCATTTGATGCCTTTCAAGAGGAATCATATAAGCAAATTGTTCTGGAAATATTTTCATGGCTACAGCGTGAAATGAAGGATGACTCCGGAGCTTATTTTAGCGCCTTGGATGCTGATAGCGAAGGTGAAGAAGGTAAATATTATTGTTGGAATGAACATGAATTGAAGTCATTATTGATTACGGACTATCCACTTTTTGCTGATTATTATGCTGTTTCAAGTCGTGGTTTTTGGGAGGATGAAAAGTACATCTTACTGAAAACACAAAGCGATGCCGAATGCGCGAAGAAATGGAAAATCAATGTAAATGACCTTGAAAATAAAGTATCCGAATGGAAAACATTGCTTTTAGCTGAACGTCAAAAAAGAGTAGCTCCAGGACTCGATCATAAATGCCTCACCTCTTGGAACGCACAGTTGTTGACTGGAATGTGTCAAGCGTTTAATGCATTGCGCCAGGAAGAATTTTTGATTGAAGCACGAAAAATCGGCAAATGGATTCTTTCTAGTCAATTGCAGTCAAATGGTAAATTGTTTCATGTGAACACAAATGGGGTCCCAAGTATTCATGGATTCTTGGAAGATTACGCGCATGCCATTGATGCGTTTATTCACTTGTATCAGCGAACAGGCGAATTGACTTGGCTGGAACATGCCAAGAATTGGGCATTGTTGGTTGAAAAGGATTTCATGCACCCGGAAAGTAAAATGTGCTACTTCACGTCGAATGACACGGAACTTGTTGTCCGAAAAATGGAAATCCATGACAACGTCATTCCTTCCAGTAATTCTGTGATGGCACGCAATTTTTTCCGTTTAGGAGCATATTTCCGTGAAGAGCGGTGGACGGAGAATGCGCGTCAAATGTTGGCCAACATGTACGATGGAATGGAAACCTATGGCTCTGGATATTCCAACTGGGCAAAGCTCCTTTTGGAAATGAATCAAGGATTGATTGAAGTTCACCTGTTAACTATTCAATCGAACGAGGCCATCACATGGCCAGAAAACAGCTTGATTTCTTTCCACAAGGAAATTCCAATGTCCGCAAGTTATTCTGCTGGGATTTTTGTTTGTGCAAAAGGCACATGTTACCCTGCACTTTCCTCGTTGAACGCAGCAAAAAAACTCATCGAGGAAGAAATCAATTAAGATTTAATCTTGCAAGTATTCCATCCGAAAAGGGCATAAATACCACAAAATGTCGTGAAAGATGTCAAGATTAACATTGCCGCAACAATTAACGCAACAATATTCAATGTGGATGGAAATAAATCCATCAATGACCCAACTAATAGTACTGCAGCGATTGCAATGCGAATCAAGCGATCAGTATTTCCCATGTTTTTTTTCATGAACCAAATATACATGAAGTATTGGTTCTGACAGCAACATAAGTTACATCAATACTTACGCTTTACGAGCAATGGCTTTCATAGCTGCGTTTACCACATCCTGGGTGTCGATGCCGTATTTCGTCATCAATTCCATTGGCGTACCACTTTCGCCGAAAGAATCGTTTACAGCCACGTATTCTTGTGGACATGGCAATTCTCTGCTCAATACTTGAGAAACAGCTTCACCTAATCCGCCATTCATCATGTGTTCTTCCGCAGTAACAACACATCCCGTTTTAGCAGCCGAAGTTAGAATCGCTTGAACATCTAATGGCTTAATAGTATGCATGTTTATCAGTTCAGCAGAAATTCCTTTTTCTTTCAAGATTGCTAAAGCTTCAATGGATTTCCAAACAAGGTGTCCACACGCGATGATTGTTACATCTGTTCCTTCAGCCAAAACATCTGCTTTACCTATGACAAATTTTGCGTCTGGTTTCACAAAAATCGGCATCACTGGACGTCCAAAGCGCAAGTAAACGGGACCCTTGTGTTCGGCAATCGCAATCGTTGCTTGTTTCGTTTGATTGAAGTCCGCAGGAACAATCACCGTCATATTTGGCAACATACGCATCATTCCGATATCTTCTAAAATCTGGTGCGTTGCACCATCTTCACCTAGGGTAAGTCCGGCGTGTGAAGCACAAATCTTCACGTTTTTCTGCGAGTATGCTACTGACTGACGAATTTGATCGTAAACACGACCTGTGGAGAAGTTGGCAAACGTCCCTGTGTATGGAATTTTTCCACCAATGGTCATACCAGCTGCTAACCCAATCATGTTCGCTTCGGCAATTCCAGCTTGAAAAAAGCGCTCAGGTTGTTCTTTTTGAAAAGCATCCATCTTTAATGAGCCTGTTAAGTCTGCGCAAAGAGCTACCACATTTGGATTGGTGCGTCCCAATTCTGCTAATCCTTCACCGAATCCTGATCGTGTGTCTTTGTTACCTAGTACTTCAAATTCCATAACTATAAATTTAATAAGAGTGTTTTATTTGAATCAATTCTAAACTTTTTTTCTTTTGTATATGCGCTCGACTTCTGTCCTTTTTCTCGGTATACAATTTTATAATTCCCTGGTTGCAATGACCAGTTTCCTTCCAATGAACCTTCATCAAGGTTGCAGACCCATTCCCATTGATTGGCTTGACGTTCATAAAATATTTGTCCGACGCTTGCCTTCACCACGGTGTATTGAAATATGCCAGCTGGCACGATATCAACGAAAGTCGTTTTGCTTTGAGAAATATCAATGCGTTGATAGGTTCTTGGTAAAGTAAAAATCTCAAGATCGTAGGTTCCAACGAGGTACTTCTGTATTGAATTTAAATTTTGGGAATGAAGAGTCTTCCCATCGTCTTTCAAAGTAATTCGCATTTGAAAACTTGGGTTCTGTGTGTTTTTAGTAGCTGTAAATTTCAGATAGCCTTGTGGTGCGTCAATTATGATGGTATTGTGCGTGTGTTTTTGAAGTATAATACCCTTTTTCTCCAATTTTGGAAGCGTGTTCACGACTAAATCATACGTCACTTCCGGGTCTAAGACCAAGGTGTCCGGAAGGTTTTTACGGTTGAGTGTATGCGTAAATGTGTATTTTAATACGGACGTTCCACTTTCGTAAAAGAACAGCGTCACATTCGTTTCCATCGGTGTTTTTGTAATGTCGTTCAGATTTACTTGAACAGTTGTGTTAACGAGCGTTTTAGACACGATGGACGCTAACACATTACGAAACGACTCTTTGCTCTCAGCATCCGAGTATGCGCCAATACAATCAAACTTATCGAGGTAGGATAAATCCATCCCTAAGCCAATCACAAAAGGGGTTACTTTCACGCCTTTATCTTTCAGTTTTCGGGCAATGATACACGGGTCATTATCGCAGGATTCGAGTCCGTCCGTAATTAATATGATGTAATTTCTCGCGAGTGTATCTGGGAAATCTCCGGCTGCTGCTTCAAGCGAACGAGCAATGGGTGTGGATCCTTTTGCTTGAATGGATTTCACCTTTGTCTTAATGGCATCTACAGTATTTACTCCGAAGGGAACCTCCAATTTGGTATCGTTGCAATCTTGAAAGGTATTCGTCACAGGAGTCTGGTGTCCGTAAACACGCAAAGCAATTTCCAAATTTGGAATTCCCCTCAATTTTTCCACTTCTTGAATCAACACTTCCTTCGCTGCTTCCATGCGCGTCTGATTGTTGTTCCAATCCACATTCATGCTATTCGAAGCATCAAGGATAAATAATATACGCGTATTTTTTTGCGTCCAACCGAAGCTAGAAACACAAACAAACAAGAAACATATCCATTTTTTCATTAATAATCTCCCAAGGATTCTTCTAATTGAGCTAATGCCGCAACAAGTTGTTCTGCATTTGGAGCAACACCATGCCATTTATGAGACCCCATCATGTAGTCAACACCTTGACCCATTTCCGTTTTCATAATAATGACTACTGGTTTTCCTTTTCCACACATCGCTTTTGCTTCCGTCATTTTCGCGCGGATATCTTCGAACTGGTGTCCGTCCATTTCCAACACTTCCCAACCAAACGCTTGCCATTTTTGTGCCAAGTTTCCTAAAGACATGACATCTTCCACGTCACCGTCAATTTGACGACCATTGTAATCGATGGTAGCGATCAAGTTGTCTACCTTGTTTGCTGCAGCATACATGGCTGCCTCCCAAATCTGTCCTTCTTGTAATTCCCCATCGCCGTGAAGCGTATAAACGGTGCGATTATCCCCATTTAATTTTTTCACTAGAGCTGCTCCTGCCGCAACAGAAAGGCCTTGTCCTAGTGAACCAGAAGCCATACGAATACCAGGTAATTTTTTATCGGTTGACGGGTGTCCTTGTAAGCGACTTGACAATTTTCTAAATGTTCCTAATTCAGCAACCGGAAAGTATCCAGCTCTTGCTAGCACACTATACCAAACAGGTGAAATATGTCCATTAGACAAGAAAAATAAGTCTTCACCAATACCATCCATATTGAACGATTCTGCATGGAAGCTCATTTGCTCAAAATACAAAAAACTTAAAAAATCGGCACAGCCAAGCGAACCCCCAGGATGCCCTGAATTTACTGCTGAAACCATACGGACGATATCTCTTCTTACTTGAGAAGCTACTTTTTCTAATGCTGAATTCTCCATGAATTTTAACTAAGGAATTATGTTTGAGCAAAACTAAGTTTTATTAACTTAGCTTTAAATTGAAAAATTTAAACATTTCGTACAACTTTTCAACGATTAATAACGTCTTGTGGACACAAAACTGATTTCATGAAAAAGGGTTTACTCATTATCTTACTTGTATTTACACAGCAAGTCGTTGCGCAAAAGGCAAGTCCAGCATTATCAAAAAGTTATTCTAAAACAGAATTACAGTCATTTGAAGAAGATGGACAAGGAACAATTAACATCCTTAATTATGCCATTGACCATGCCTGTTATTCAGTGGCTATTCCAGAAGGGAAAGATGTCAGTCAATTTTCAACGATTTCATTGAAATCCAAAAAAGACATTCGATTCACGGATTATCAATTACGAATTATAGACCGCACACAATATTTCATAATAGAGGGAAGTAATGAATTGCTCGTAGTAAAATCATTGAACATCCTTAAGTTAGAAATGCAAAACAAGAAATGATGACGAAAAATATACTTTCTTTTTTATTCGTTTTAGTTGCTCATCTGGGATTTTCTCAAGTGACCTTGACGATTACAGATCCTGATTATAGTCAAACGAATCCATTAAACTGTGCTGGAATTGTTCCAACAGGTGGAACAAATTTCATTGATGGTGTTGGGAATTATTTACCAAATACCGATCAAACCTTAGTTCTTTGCCCTGATTTAACTCAAGGTTCTAAAGTATCGATTTCATTTGCGACGAACATAGGATTTGAATTTGATATTCATCCTACAGACACTTTATATGTGTACGATGGCCCTTCAACAAGCGCTCCGTTGTTAGGAGCGTATAACTCCGGCACGAATCCAGTTGGATTTTTCGTGCAAGCGTCCTTTCCAAATAACCCATCAGGGTGTTTAACCTTGCGTTTCCGTTCCAACGGGGTAAGTGAAGGAACAGGATGGGTGGCAAATGTGGCGTGTGGAAATCCACCTCAACCTATTGTTCCGCATATCGAAGCGTTTAAAAATGGAATAGGTGCAAATGTGTTAAATCCATTGGATACGGGTTACGTTGATTTGTGTTTTGGAGACTCCGTGCTTTTAACCGCTACGCCAATTTTCCCTTATTCCTTGGAAAATACGAATACGGGATACTCACAAACAGTCGCGAATTGCAACTATACTTGGACAATCGGAGGCGTTGGACAATTTACTGGGAGTTCGGTTTGGTTTACGCCTCCAGCTCAATCTGGATATTATGTTGACTTGAAAGTTCAAGATGGCTTCCCTCATCAAGCGAATATTTTTTGCAAGGTTCGTGTATCCCAAACTCCTTTATTTACGGGCACGGGTCCAGTTGAGGACACTGTTTGTTTAGGAGAAAACACGAATTTATTGGGTGGTGTCACCGCAACGGATACGGTGGGAATTGATATTCCTGGTGGAGAATTCCAAATTGGTGGTGTGTTTGCTGGATTGACCTTCCTTCCCGATGGCGCTGG
>CAMAPI010000002.1 GCA_945860065.1 Chryseobacterium gleum
ATTATCTGAAACGCCTGTCAACCATCGTTTCGAAGAATCCGAAAATTCAATCGAGGATTCGATCATATCTGTTGTTTTACTCGCTAAGTTTCCAGATCCAACAGGGAAATAATATTTGTTTTGATAGATCTGAACAGAAATACCCCAAGCTGGTATGATTTGTTCGTTGTCACTAGCGATAGTGTTATCAGAACTCACAGAATCATCCGGCGTTAAATCCCCTTTGTTTTTGTAATGGTACACCACCCAGCTTGCCGTGTCAGCAGCATTTCCAGATGAGTTAGCAGTAAAGTCGTTGAATTTACATTCGAAGTATCCGCTTGCTAAGTTCAATGGATCCACCACTTTAATGTTGATCGGACCATGTCCGTAGTCGTACGTTGGATTAGCCATGTACCCTTGCTCCAAAATTGTTTTTTCCGAAGCAGCAGTTAATTCCAAAGAACGACCCCCGTTTCCGTAGCCATCCAAACGGGTAATTAATGGGGAAGAACCGTAGGAAATCATTTGCGCTGTACCACCAGCTTCTGGCATTGGATTGTGTGGAACGGCTGAAACAGGACTTATGGCAGTTCCATCATAACTGATTCGTGAAGAAATAAATGGAATTTTTTGTCCGTCCAATAACAATGGATCATTTGGATTGTATTCCTTAAATTGATTGTATGCATAAGCCACAGCCACATAATAATATGTTTTGTGATTCACCAATTTACGTTCACCTTGAGCAAATGCATCCTCTTTTAATTGGAAGGTATGTTGAATACCAATGTTACCACCTTTTACTTTTTCGATTGGCACAGAGAATCCTAACGCTTCATCGTAAACAAAGTTGATAATTCGAGCAATGCCATTCTTTTTATCACATTGTGCTACCAAACGAGATTTGTCTGCATCAGCGATGTCCGCAATTGAGACCTCTTCGTTTTTCAATTGGAAGATTTGGTAACCTTCGAAGCGGTAATAGCGATCGACCGTTGGATCTGGAATGTTCACTTCATCCATTTCCTCATATTTTTCTTGATAGTTATTTGAGGAAGAAGGATTATCAATCATTAAAATTAATTCATTCTCTAATTCTTGAATGGTCAATCTCGGTGCATCTGGCGGAGATAAGATTTTAAAACATGCATCAAATAATGCTTGTGCTTTTGTATCTGCTCTTTTCATTGCATCCACTGAAGCCATTAATCCACCTTCTGAACTTCTGCCGTAAACGATTCCTACGGTAATATTGTTTGTTGCTCCTGGGCGTAATGTAAACGGCCCCGCAGACTGAACAAAACGTCTATCTCCTGATGGATTGTTGCTTGTCGACTCATCCCATCCGTTTGGAAATTGACTTGTCATGTCTTGACCACCTGTTGACCAATGCATAGGATCCGAAGTTCCTGGGAACATGTAATCACTTAAAACAGTTCCTTGCGTACCTGCTCCGCCGTAGTACATTTCTGCCCCATTTGCCCATTTACCTTCCATAAATCGGTAGTACTCTGACGCAGGACCCGGGTCATTATACGGGTAAGCAGAAGTTGATGTATAGTAAGTAAATCGACGCATACCAAAGCGTTCGTTATCGATAATTCCATCCGAATAACCAATACCAATTCCTTTGTAAACAATTCCACCGTTAGCTAAAGCGTCAACAACGGTTGGAACAATATCTGTTTGAGTTACTTCATCAAAATATGGGCCTGGGTTATCGATTCCATCTGCATCTTGATATGGACCTTCGAAGAAGTCACATCCGATCGCTGGAGGATTCTCTCCATAACCTAAACGTCCACCATCACTTTGGTCATTTAAATCACCATTGTACATGTAACCTAGTCCACGAGAAACGTCACAACCAGCATAATCATCCGCATAGTTTCCAACATCCGCATCTAAATACTGTGCGAAATACGTGTTATACAATGTTTGTGTTCCGCGGTTAATTAATTCGTAGTTGTAGAATGTCATTCGGTTCACCTCATCATTCGTTGCAAAGGAGAACGCTTGTGCGCGAATTTCCATACCAATTGGGTCACCATTTGTTTCCGTGTGAATGTTTCCTTTATCGTTAAATACCCACCAATGTGTTTCATCACCATATAATGAAACGCGACGATCGATACCACATTCGATATCATCACGGCCTAAGATATCATCATACCAAGGATGATCACCATTATCTGGATTGTACGATCCATCACCATCACGGTCATAGAACGGAGCTAGCCAATAATCTTGACCTCTAGATACGTCACCATGAGCTGGCCAACCGTAAATTCTATTTAATTCGTCGTTTGTTAGGGCTTGAACATCATTACAACCTTCCGTCACTATACCTTGAGAACATTCCCACCAAATATTGAAGCGAATCACTTCCGCTTTGCGAATGGTATAGAATTTGTCGTAAGCGATACATTGGTCCGGATCAATATTTGCCTCTCCGAAATCTCTTGTAGCTCCAGCTCCAACTGGACCGCCTGGATTAAAATCGCCAGTTCCAGGAGTAGCTGTTAAGGGGCCAGGCCAAAAGTCATTTCCACTTCTGTATCGCAAAGCAGCTAATTTCAACTGACCATTTACATCTGTTCCACCCATCCACAACGCACCTGCGAAGATTGCATAACGCTTACTGTTTTTTGGCACTTCGTATGCTGCAACACCTGCAGCGCGATTTTGGAACATACTTCCACCTTGTTCAATTAACGCTCTTACGTCGTTAAACTCCATGTATAATTTCGCTGTGGCAGGACTACAATTCGCCCCTTTTGAATTTGGGTTCGGCTTATCCATTTTGTCGTTAGGACCTAAATAAGCGAGTGCGTTAAACACTAATGTAACCCCAAAAAACGTTGCAAGTAATTGCTTTTTCATATCTCTACGTTTGTTGCTTTCTTAAAAATCAAATTTAACCCCTAAACGAATCGTTCTTGGAGCACTAATATTAAATGGATTTTGAATCTTCATCATGTAATAATCGCGGAAAGATTGCTCATCCGTTTGATTCTGAATAGAAGTTTGACTAGCTGCTGCTGCAAGGTAACCATCATCATCCCAGTTTCCTGTAGCGCGGTATACATTTAATTTATTGAATTGATTAAACATATTTGTTACACGAACATAGACGTTTAAGAATGCTACTTTTTTCTTGTTGTCCTTATTTCCATATTGCAAATTAATTGTTTTATCCAACTGCAAATCTAGACGGTAAGACCAAGGCAATCTAGAGCCATTTAAGGTTCCATTGATACCTGCTGCTAAGTTACCAATTCCCTCATCTGTAATGAACGTTTGAGAAGAGTATGGATTTCCTGAGTAGAAGTTTGAGAAAATATTCAAGCCTGTATTTTCAAGGAACTTGGAATTTCCAATCATTGGTCCGTTGTAGTCTTTTCCTTCTCCATAACGGTAATCAAATGTTACTGCGAAAGCATGACGTTGATCGTAGCTGTAAGGGAAAATATTTCTCAAGTTAGGAAGTCCAGCATTCACAAGCGCACCCATTGATGTCGCGTCTGAACCTGTTCCATCTGCGAACTGCAAGGTATAATTTGCCGTCATGCGAATGTTTCCTGTTTGTCTTAAATCGTAAGCTATTGTCATACCTTTTACTGTTCCAAAATCTCTGTTTCCGTAAGTTTTGTACGTTGCCGGGTAAGCTTGGAAGATATTCACCAACTGTACATTATTACGTTGTTCTCTGTAGAACGCGGAAATCTTTACGGAGGAGGTGCGTGTTAATACTTGTTGGAATCCTAACTCGTAATCAACCGTTTTCTCAGGTTTCAAATTAGAGTTACTAATCACCGCATTTCTAGATTGGATATATTGATATTCGTATGGGTCAAAACGGTATCCTGAAGTCGGGCGTTTCGTTAAGATATCGTAGTGAGCAAAGAATGCGGCCTCTTCTGAAATCGGGAATGAGAATGCAACACGCGGCATAATGTTTACTTGCGCTTTGTAATCTGTAAAGGCATCCGCTGTAGGCTTTTCCAATGATGGATCTTGCAACCAAGGGGCAATTCCGTTTGGTCCTTCTACTAGTTTCGGGTCTTCGATAGGTGTACCTACAGAATTAAACCATGTCATTCCTGTTCTAAATCCTTTGATTTCCGTTGGATTTTGTACATCATTCACGTAAACAATATTGTCATCCGCCATACCTTCAGGTAAATCAACCCAAGCATATTGGTTAGGGTCACTTTCTTTCAATGTACGAACCTCTTTCACTGTTTTTGCATTGTAGAACAAATACTGATCTTTCAATACGGGTTGGTTGGCGTCGAATACATCTACACGCACACCAACGTTAAATACGATGTCTTTAAAGGCAAATTTATCCATAATGTAACCAGCCATATAAATTGGCTGAAATGCACCTACAAATCTTTTGTAATTACGATTATCATCGAACTCATTAAAGTATTTATTGATGTCCGTGTTTCCTTTTACTTTTTTACCGGTATGATCAAAGCCGTAGTATGATACATACGAATTTCCACTATTCAATAATTCATCAGGAGAAAACATATCATATTGGAAAAGATTTGGATCATATTGGTCGATGTCAATAAAATCATCCCCTGATGTATTTAATTCTAGTTTGTTTCTCAAATTAAAATCAAAGAACGATTGATTATCGTTGTTAAGTTGTCCGCCAAATTGATCTGTACCACTTGTATGCGCATAACCAGAATTTAAACGATCATAGGTGATTGCCTTAAATGAGCCTGAATCGGATACAACACCCGTATTCATGTCTAATTCCTTGATGTGGAAGTTTGTCAACAAACGTGCAATATTCCAAATTCCTGTAGGTCCATAATCACCATTTGACCAACCGCGATCTACACGTTGCTCATATTCAAATCCCAAAGAGATACTGTGGTCACCGATCACAACTGAACCTGCTCCAGTTACACGGAATTGATCATTTTCAAATCTTCCGAAGCCATTGTATGGAGCTCCAATGTTACTCCATATTCCGTATACACTTTGAGGTGCATCACCATTACGAAGCGCATTTCCTTGATTGATTTGAGTTAAATTCTCATAATGTCCAAAAGGAGATCCTTCATAAATATCATAATATTGCGTGGTAATTGACGCTAATGCAGCATTGGTTGTGGATGGGGTAAAATCAACTTGAACATCCTTAAATCCATCATGAACATACATTTGAGTGGCGTCATTGAAAGCGTACGACGGTCTGCGTGTTGTGACAAACTTACCAACATATCCATAATTAAACAAGTTGAATTGATGTTTAGGATCGTAAGATTCGCTGAACGATTTAGAGTAATCAACCATCAAACTGTAAAGTGCTGATTTAATTTTAGAACTACTTCCTTCACGCTCATTATTGAAACGTTGAGTTAAACGTCCGAACAAGCGATAATCATAAGATTTACTAAAACCGAAGTTGCTAAAGTTTAAAAGTGAGCCACCGTATGAGTAGCTATTTCCAGTACTGTAATTCATTGACGCTCCGAATTGAAGATTCACAGATGGACCTGTATTCACATCAATTTTCGCCTGTCCTGAATACACGGTGTTTCGAGCATTCATTCTCCAAGCCACTTTTTCAAAGTCACTTTCACGAAGGAATAATGCATTGTGGAACGTTCCAAATCCTGTAGAGTTTGGTCTTAATGGATTCGCTAATAATTCGTCTCTTACATCTTTTTTGATGCGGTAACCACCGCCTGCAAGTGGACGTCCGTCCAATTGATCTGTTAAGTTGGCGGAAACTAAGAAACCTAATCTTGGTTTTGTTTTCTTTCCTGTTGAATCGCGTTGCATCCAAAGTGGACCGGACAACATTCCTTCAACGAGGTTATATCCAAATTTATCTAAACCAAAAACTTTGCCGTCATATCCGTCTGGATCAATTCCTTTGAGGTAAATTCCAGAAGAAACGCCTTCAATCGATCCAAAATAAACAGCCGATGGACCACGAGTTGTAATCGAGATGATTCCACCCGTAACATCACCATAGTTTGCAGGTACACCACCTGTAATGACAGATACCTCCTCTAATGCGGATTTTGGGATATTCGCAGAGCCACGTACTTTGATACCATCAATGTAATAATAGGTCCCGTCAGAACGAGAACCACGCACCGAAATGGCCCCTGATCCCTCGTTGGAATTTACTCCACCTACCGAACGAGCTACACCTTCTGCTGAACGAACTGGCATGCGGCTTATGTCTTCACGTGTTACTGTAGCACCTGAAGCACCACCATTTTTATCAATGAGCGGAACTTTGTAGATGATGACTTTTACTTCTTGCTCATCTTTCACTTTTTTCGCAAGGGTTAAATTATCTAGAAACGTTATACGATCTGGCGAGATGGAAACACCTGTCATTACAGACATGTTATAACCAGAAATTGCATTAGAAAAATGCAAGTCATACGAACCCGGAGGAATACCATTGATTTGGAATTTACCTTGGGCGTCTGTCGTCGCGCCACTTTTGATTTGGTCTCCTTGTTTCAATAGAACCTTCGAAAGCTCTATTGGCTGACCAGAGGATTCATCCTTAATAGTCCCTTTCAAGGTTCCTAAACCCGATTGAGAAAATGCATAAGTGCCTGCAAAGAGGACACTTAGTAATAATAACTTCAGTTTACCCACCATAAGAATGCGTATAAATTTTACTATATCTCGTTTTTTCAAGAATGTAAATATAGAGAAATACATATTAATTTCCTTGCAATTTTGAAAAAATATATGTGAAAATTAATATGCAACTTTGCATTGTTCAAATGAAGTAACTGTTAATTAATTGATAAATGTCCGAATCATTTCAAAGAATTTATTTGTCAGACGCTTCTAGTTCAGTTGTTATAGATTCAAAAAAACAATTAAGCGCTTATGATCAAGTAGCTCTTTTCCCAGAAGAAAGGGAACAATTAAGTGCCTTGAGCAATGAGTTAAGAAAAATAGAATTTTTAGGGGTGCGAAGCTTGAGAAACGATCTTGCTATCCTTTCGCCCATACTTTATTCTGAGAACAGAAAGCCTTATATCGATGGAAAGCAGGGCATGTTCATCTCCATTAGTCACACCAAAAAACAGTGTGCTCTTGGAGCTAGTTCGCGCCCAATTGGAATCGATATCGAAGAGGTAAGTCCAAGAATTGAGCGTATTTCAGCTCGATTTGTTCACCGAGCGGAAGAACAATTTATAGGTGCTAATCGCCTATTGGATTTAACGAAAATATGGACAATGAAAGAAGCCATGTTTAAATTAAATGACCGATCAGGAATTGAATTCAAAACGGAATTAATCATTGAAGAACAAATTGGCGGTATTTATTTTGGTAAAATGTTGGTTGAGAAAAGTTGGCGAAGAGTCAAATTGGAGTGTTTTCAACAAGATGACTTAGTCATTTCAGCTTGCTATTATACTGATTCACTAGACTAAAAACTTGCTTTTAAACTTAAGTCAAGTCCTTTGACGGAATGAGTCAATGCGCCTATGGAGATGAACTGAACTCCTGTCTCGGCATATGGACGAATATTATCGATGTTGATGCCTCCAGACGCTTCCGTTTCATACGTATTAGGAATGAGAGAAAGTGCTTCTTTTAATTTTTCAGGTGTAAAGTTATCGAGCATGATACGGTCTACTCCGCCAATTTCAAGAACTTGGTTTAATTCTGACAAGGTTCGAACTTCAATTTCGATTTTTAATGATTTTCCCGTTTCCTTTAAATATGTATGGGTTTTCTCAATGGCGTTTTTTATTCCTCCAGCATAATCGACGTGATTATCCTTCAACATAATCATATCGTACAATCCGAATCGATGATTTTCTCCACCACCAATTTTAACCGCCCATTTTTCTAAAAAACGAATGCCAGGAGTTGTTTTTCTTGTATCAAGAATCTTCGTTTTGCAACCTTCAATCACTTTTAAAACCTGAGCAGTTTGTGTCGCGATGCCGCTCATTCGTTGCAGGCAATTTAAAACGAGCCGTTCAGAAGTCAAAATGGACCGTGAAGAACCCACAACTTCAAAGGCGATTTCACCAATTTCTATTGTGTCACTGTCCTTTTTAAAAAAGGAGACCTGTAACAAGGGGTCAACTATTTCATAAATTCTTTTCGCGACTTCAAGTCCGGCGATAATTCCGTTTTCTTTTACAAGTAATCTTGCCTTACCTTGTGCTTCAGGGGGAATACATGCAAGTGTTGAGTGATCTCCGTCACCAATATCTTCTTGCAAAGATTTTCGAATGAATTCATCTAACATGGAACAAAGATAGCATAGCTCGTGTTCTTCTGAAACATTGTGATTAATTTTATCGGATGAATGCTCACCATTCCCTGCTAGTTTTAGAGAAAATTAATGTACTACCGACCGATGCAGGTGTGTATCAATTCTTCGATAAAAATGGTGTGGTCATTTATGTGGGTAAAGCGAAGAATCTAAACAAACGCGTTCACTCCTACTTCAAGGCCAATATTACGGATGGTAAAACACGTGCTTTAGTCAGGAACATTTCCGATGTTAAATTCACAGTGGTTTCTTCTGAGTTGGATGCACTTCTTTTGGAGAATAATCTGATTAAATCTTACCATCCTCGGTATAATATTTTACTGAAGGATGACAAAACGTATCCATGGATTGTCGTGAAGAACGAATCCTTTCCACGTGTTTTTAGTACAAGGCGCAAATTGAAAGATGGATCAAAATATTTCGGCCCATATCCGAATGGCAGGGTGATGCAAACGTTACTTCAATTAATCCGTGAATTATTCACTCTTCGTACTTGTGCGTTGGATTTAGATGAAGAAAAAATTAAGCAGCAAAAATACAAGGTTTGTCTAGAATTTCACATTGGTAAATGTAAAGGTCCTTGCGTTGGCAAACAATCTAGTGAAAACTATGATGACATGCTTCATTCCATTGAATTATTATTGCAAGGGAAAACGTATGCGCTTTGTGTCTCCTTAAAAAAACACATGCATGACTTAGCGGAAAAATATGATTTTGAAGGTGCTCAAAAAGTGAAGGAAATTTTAGCACAAATTGAAAAATACCAGTCCAAATCAATGATTGTTTCTCATTCCTTAAATGAGCTTGATGTCCTGACATTTGAATTGAATGAAGAGCACTTATTTTTTAATTACATGGTTATTCGAGAAGGGGCGATTATCCATGCCTACACATCACATTTGGAATTAAAACTCAGCGAAAATATCAGCTATGTTTTTACCTATGTATTGCCTCAACTTAGGCAAAAGTTTGCGAGCATATCAAAAGAAGTCTTGGTTTTTGAGAAGCTTGATTCCATTTTCCCGGAATTCGCCTTCCATTGTCCGCAAATTGGTGATAAGAAAAAACTCGTTGAGCTTTCTAAGCACAATGTCCAGCACTATCGATTACAATTGAAAAAGAGAGAAATGAATCGCGTTTCTGAACATGGTGGAATGGATGCGTTATTGGAATTGCAACAAGCCTTAAATTTAACAGCTTTACCCAATCACATCGAATGTTTCGATAATTCCAATTTACAAGGCACGAATGCGGTCTCCTCGTGTGTGGTTTTCAAAAAAGGCATTCCAAGTAAAAGTGATTACCGGCATTTTAATGTGAAAACGGTGATTGGACCTGATGACTTTAGCACGATGAAAGAAGTGGTTTATCGTAGATACCGTCGTTTATTAGACGAGGGTGTTCCGCTTCCACAGTTAATCATCATTGATGGCGGGAAAGGACAGTTAAGTGCTGCTATGGAGTCAATCGAAGCGCTAGGGATATCAGATGAAGTCAGCGTTTTTGGTTTAGCGAAGCGCATGGAGGAATTATTTCGGCCAAATCATTCGAGATCCATTGTTTTAGACCATCGCTCGAAGGGATTAAAGTTAGTTCAACACATGAGAGATGAAGCCCATCGATTTGGCATCACGCATCACCGCAACAAGCGCAGTAACAACTCATTAAATACGGAGCTATCCGAGATCAAAGGTATTGGAGAAAAAACGTGGACTTTGTTGCTTCAAGAATATAAATCTGTGGAGAAAATCAGGGGGCTTTCACTCGAGGAAATGACAAAAAAAATAGGAAAAGCGAAAGCGCTTCTCCTATTTAATTATTTTCAATAAAGTTAATTTACTTCACAATAAACGGCAAGGTTTTTTGTCCGTTTGAACTTTGAATCAATAATTGATACATCCCTGCTGCTAATTCTTGTGTATTCAGCATAACTAGGTTTTTACCACCTTTCGCTTTAATCAGCTGTTTTTGAATATACTTTCCTGATAGATCAACGATGGAAATCGTTAAATCGTCTGCACTTGGAAGATTGAATGACACATTCAATTCCTCATCCGCTGGATTAGGGAACATTTCTAGTTGCGAAATAAAGGCTTGTTCTGATAGTCCTGATACGACTTCATTTGATGGACTACCAGTATATAAATTAATGTCATCCAAGTAAATATTGTTTCCTCCCTCCCCTTCAAATCGAAAGAGAACGCGGAATTTATCTGTGAAGTAATTGCTCGTAACATTCGTCATGTGAACCGTAACCCAATCAGCTTGAGAGGAAGGTTTCCATGAAGTGGTCGATGTCAGGGAAGAAAGTTGATTTCCTTGAATAGTTTTGCGCTGAATCCAATCTCCACCACAATCTCCTGAGATAAACACTTTGAAGTACTCGTAATTTGCGGTCAATACTTTTCGGTAAGCATAACGGAAACTCAATGTCACAGTTCCTGTAGAGGGCACTGTCGACAAATCGATTTGAGAAGAGGTTAAATCATCAACATTCGCCGTTCCTTGTCCAAAGTTCATCAACTTCGCGCATTTTGCTCCTGAATAAGAAGTTGTAGACTCAATGGTCCAAGCATTGTTTGTAGATGAATTAAATACGTCCCAAGTCTGAAGATTCGATAAACTTGAATAATCTTCAAATCCTTCCCAGAAAGGTAAAGCGGCACCGGTATTTAATACATGAATAAAATTGTTTTTGATTTCACTGTCTGACAATGTTCCGTCCGTTGAAGTTAATTGGATTGTATATAATCCTGGCGTATCGAAAATCACTGTTGGATTCTGACTCGTTGCCGTGTTTCCATTAGTGAATGACCAACCCGTTGACGGCGTGATTGTCCAAGTCCAAGCATTTGCCACGTTGTACGAATCGTCAGCAAAAGAAATTTCGTCGCCATTACAAATCGTTGTTTTATCTGCTGTAAATTCTGCTTTACATAAATAAAGTACGCCATTGCCTCCTACAGCGGCAAGATTTGATGTTGACCATAAATTAGCACGTCCGGTATTCGTTGACTGCAATGCAGTTCTCATACGCGTACGTTGGCCTTGGGTAAACATTTTCGAACAGTAAGAATAATCCATGTAGTTTTCTACATTATCACGGATATTGAAGCCCCAGTAAGCATCGTCATTGCTACACGTGTTTGAATTTAAAACGCAACCAGTTACTCCGATACAAGTGGGAGTATCTTGAACTTGGTCTCCATTTCCTGTACAACTTGCAGCATTACCAGGATTGTTATTTGATCCCCACGTATGCGATAAGTTTAACCAATGTCCTACTTCATGTGTTAATGTGCGACTAGTCCCCACTGAACTTGTTCCGATAGAACCAACATAATCGTGTAGTATCCAAATTCCATTTGTCATGTTATTTGCTGAAAATCCTGATGGATTCGTCGTGTATCCTGCAGCTCCGCCAATTTCGCCACAAATAAAAATATTCATGTATTTATTTCCTGGCCAATTGCCTTGATACACATCGTTTCCTGCAACGATCGCATCAACCTGATTTCCGCCATCGCTACCATCGTAACTAATCGTGTTATACGTTCTAGTTATCCCTTTAAAGCAATTGCCATTTGGTGCTTTCGTTGCAAACACAAATTCTATCTCGATATCCGCAGGCATTCCAGCAAAATCAGGATGAACATTCGCCGTATCTGGATTTTGTTTTCTGTAATCTCTGTTCAATAAAGCAAGTGCATTTGATATTTGTTCGTCCGAAATGTTTTCTACTCCGTTCATGTGAAGCACATGAAAAACCACCGGTATTTTATAAATAGTTGCTTTTTCAGTGCTGCCTTTTTTAGAAAGCAACGCAAATTCTACATCATCTAATTCTTTTGCTCTCGCATACGCAGGATTCTTCATTAATTCGGCCTGTTTTTTATGCTGAATGCAATATTCAACTTTTTCACCATCGCGCATGTTTCCGGGGTCTAAAGCGCGTTTTTGTTGCGCAATTGCATTCATGGAAATAGTCAGTATGGATAAAAAAGAAAGGAGTAGTTGTCTTTTTTTCATGTATAAATAGTTTTCTAGCAAAATAGTTCAGCGCTAAAATTAGTGAATTATTTAATAATTTTATCATTATTCACTGATATAAGCGTATGAAAAGAATAAATGTTTTCATGTACTTGATATTTCACTAATTTTGCAACTATGAAAGCAGTAAAAGCATGTGATACCTTATCGATTTCCACGAAAGTAGTATTACCAAATGATACGAACACCTTAGGTAATTTATTTGGTGGACAACTATTAGCGTGGATGGATGTCATATCTAGTGTTGCGGCGCATAGACACTGCAAACGAGTTGTAGTAACTGCATCTGTGAATAATGTTTCTTTTCAGAAACCCATTAATCATGCTTCCATTGTCACTTTAGAGGCAAAAGTCTCCCGCGCATTTAACTCATCTATGGAGATATTTGTCGATGTGTTCGTCGAAGACAACTTAACAGGCGCAAGGGAAAAATGCAATGAAGCCATTTATACATTTGTAGCGGTGGATCAAAATGGTGGGCCCATTCAAGTTCCTGAGCTTATTCCAGAGACTGATGAAGAAATTGAGCGATTTGAGGGAGCATTGCGACGCAAACAACTTAGCTTGATATTAGCAGGAAAAATGAAGCCTTCAGATGCAACAGAGCTCAAAAAATTATTTTTAGATTAATTATTTTTGAACGCTTGACGCAATGACTTTTGCATCTTGCTTGGTCATGCAATGAAAGTGCTTCTTAGGGCATTCTTGGTGTCCAATTTTCGAGCACGGTCGACAGGGCAGTCCTTCCACTTGAAACATGTGATCAGATTGATTTTTTTTAGGCCTGTATGGACTCATTCCAAATTCCGGAGTTGTGTTTCCCCAAATGGAAATAATTTGAGTATTAAAACAAGCCGCAATATGCATCATTCCGGTATCATTTGTCAGTAAACTTTTTGCTTGAGAGACGATACTTGCAGATTCCAAAATATTGAATTGCCCAGATGTATTTATAATGACTCTATTTGGGAACGCATCGACCAAGTAGTCACCTATTTCACGATCCATTTCACCGCCGATTATGATGATCTGATCAATCATTTCATGTATGATTTCCACCCATTTTTCCTTAGGCACCCTTTTCGTTTTGTACTGCGCACCTATTGCAATAGCCACGAAGTTCTTGTCGAGCATCGGAAAACGTTCTGACATATTCATTTGAAAAGTCGATGGAATCGAAAAATGGTTTTCTGGCATATCAACATGTACAATTCCCATTCCTTTTAGTGTTGCCAAATAACGATCAACCACATGAGTATTGGGAAGTGTGTTCCATCTAAACCTTGTGAAAAGCCATTTTCTCAGATTCAACTTATCAAAACGGGCAATTTTACCCGAAAGTCCAAACGTCAATCGTTTTGTTCTTAAGTTATTGTGTAAATCGATGATGTAATCAAATGACTCTTCTTTGATTTCCGTTTTAAAATCAGAGAACGAATCGGAAAGAAAATGAAATTTATCAATCCCCTCTGCCCCAAATAGTAACATTTCAGCATTTTTTTTGCTTGCAAAATGTATTTTTGCTTCAGGGAAGGCTTTTCGAATCGTTTTTATAACGGGGAAAGTAAGAACAATATCACCGATGGAGCTAAAACGAATGAGAAGGATTTTCAAATTATTGTCGATTTAATTGTTCATCGAAAATACAAAAATTACTTTGGACTTGTATTTTGAAAAAGCACCCTATTAGGATCTAATTGTGCTTCAAGACTGGAAAAGAACGCCGTTCTCTCAGATTTGACAACACAATCAATTGGAAAAGATAATTGGAGGTCTTCGATGTAATCAAAGTAAATCGTTTGTTGACTCACGCTAACCTTCCGAAGTCCGGCAAAGTAAATCAAAATTATTTCTCGATCGCTCACTAATACTGCCTTCGAGGTAATTCCCACTCTAAACTTATTTTTCGCATTAACCATTAGAAAAACCATAGATTCTAAGGCGAAAAACACCAAGACAATACTGATGAAAATTGCTTCTTTGGTAACGTAATAATACG
Organism: Chryseobacterium gleum; assembly: GCA_945860065.1. Classification (GTDB taxonomy): domain Bacteria; phylum Bacteroidota; class Bacteroidia; order Flavobacteriales_D; family Crocinitomicaceae; genus UBA952. Next base: position 14,334 of record CAMAPI010000002.1, read on the forward strand.
AAAGTGCGAGGAAGATCAATATAATTGCTTCGATAGAAGTATAGAGAACTACCCGTTGTTTTCTTTCCAAACTAATTTCACCATTCCAGGCAAATTTCGCTGATTTTGACGTTATTTTTACGCCCATCCATCTGCGTACTGATCGACGTAAACTGATGATTGCAAATAATAAACCAAGTCCTAAAAATAGTTCAAAGCGGTACATCAAATTAGCGCCCGTGGTATTCAAAAAATCAATGGGAATATCAAATCCAACGAAAACGGAAATCAGCATGGTTGGAAAAGTAACCAATAAAAGTAGGACATTGATAAAACTATTCATTTGGAATTAATTTGAGTTTTTGTTTCAATTGTTGGATTCTCTCTTGGGTATGTTTTACTTTTTTCTCAACCTCCATTCTTAAAGCATCAGCACCTTTAGATTTAGCGAAGAACCCGAGGTTATTTTCTGATAACATGATTTCTTTTGTCAGGATTTCGATTTGCTTTCGAATTTCGATTTTCTCCCCTTGAAGCAACCTCGTTCGATCCGGACTAGACTGTAAATTATCCAATTTTGCTTTGAACATGATACTTTCTTTTTCTATCCCCTCTAATTTCAATGAAGCATATTTTTCATCCATTGCTTTCTTGAAATTTTGATAAACAGAATTCTTGTCTTTCATTGGGACTTGACCAAGCTCATTAAACTTGTTTTGAAAGGATCTTAACGCGGCAATTGCTTCTTGCTTGTCTGCAGGCATGGCCCAGTTTTGTACTTCCGAGATCAACTCAGTTTTTGCGGTAAGATTGGAAGTGTTCGCTTCATCTTGATCTTTAAAATGAACTCCTTTGGCTTCAAAAAACACATTACATGCACCTCGAAACTCACTCCATAATTTATTTTCAAAACGATGTCCAGCATTGCCAGAATCCTTCCATTTCTTCTGAAGTTGAATCAATTTTTCTGACGTACTTTTCCAATCTTGAGAATGGCTTAATGCTTTCGCTTCATCAATGAGTAATCTTTTCTTATCCGCGACTTCTTTAAATTTACTTTCGATGTCTTTTGAGAATTCTTTTTTAGCTTGGAAAAAGACATCGCAGTGTTTGCGGAATTCTTGATAGACCACTTCATTTTCCTTCCTTGAACCAAATCCGATTTTCTTCCAAGATTCTTGTAATCCTAGTACATCCTTTGTTTTTTGATCCCATTCCTTAGCGGAGGAAACATTTTCTATATTTTGGTTTACAACGAGTAATTTTTCTATTAGCGATTTTTTCGCGTCAATATTTTCTTTTAAAACGACTCTTTGCTGCTCATAATGCTCGTTGAATTTTTCATAAACACCGCGAACAGTTTCCCAATATGCATTTTTCAATGATTCCCATCCCTCATTCTGGACAGGGCCTATTTCCTCCCATTCGTCCTGCAAGGAACGAAGGTTTGCTTCAGCATCACGGACCGGTAAATTAGCCGTTCGCAATTGTTTTAGCTTAAAAATAATGGCTTCTTTTAACTGCTGATTACGTTTGTAGTCATGCTCCTTAAGTTCTTTGTAAATTTTGATGTTGTAGAAGAAAATCTCCAGTAATCGAGAATATTCCTTTTGCAAAGCCTCACGTTTATCACGAGGAATGTCTCCAACCTTCTTCCAGTTTTCATGGATTTCTTTGTATGCATTGAATGCCGTCCCGATTTTCTCTTCGTTCTCAATCACATCCTTCAAACGTTCAACAAGTACTTTCTTCTGTTTTAAGTTTTCGTTTTCAAGGACAGTCTTAAGTTCCACTTGTTTCTTCCTCTTTTCTTGAAAAGATTTATACGCATCGAAGAATGCTTCTTTGATTGGTGTATAATCATGCTCCTCATAACTCGTTCCTAGATCAGATGCTTCCAATCTTTTAACTTGCTCAACACGCTCTGCTTCGATGATAAAATCTTCGAATTCTTGGCGAAGTTCTGAGGCATCCCTTCCGAGTCCGATTAAGTCTTCAGCACCTTCCAATGCGAGTATTTTTTCCTGAAAGTTAGTGGGTTCCATTTAGATTCATTTCAAAGTTAGACAATGACACGAACTGACGAATTCGTTGATCGATATCTTCGGTAGTTATTTCTGTAAGTCTTTGCGTACCAAATTTCTCTACGCAGAAAGATGCCAAGGCAGACCCCGCAATAATAGCGCGCTTCATGTTTTCAAATGAATCGTCATCAGACGCTGCTAAATATCCCATAAAACCACCGGCGAAAGTGTCTCCTGCCCCTGTTGGATCAAAGACTTCTTCTAAAGGCAATGCTGGAGCGAAGAATATGTTTTCACCTTGGAACAATAATGCACCATGCTCACCCTTTTTGATGATTAAAATTCTTGGGCCCATTTGACGAATAATTTTTGCTGCACGAACCAATGAATATTCTTTCGAAAGCTGTCTTGCTTCTTCATCATTAATAATCAGAACATCTACTTCTTTCATGGTTTCTTTCAACTCATCTAATGCGATATCCATCCAGAAATTCATGGTGTCCATCGCAATTAATTTGGGGCGTTTAGCCATTCGGTTTATCACTGAAAGTTGAACTTGTGGACTCAAATTACCTAACATCAAGTAATCTGCATGTTGACAAATTTCTGGGACAATTGGGTCAAAGGTGCCTAGTACATTTAATTCAGTAACCAAGGTATCACGAGAATTCATGTCATTGTGATATTTCCCTGACCAAAAGAACGTTTTTTCTCCTTTTTTAATTTGGACGCCGTCAACATTTACACCACGAGATGTTAAATATGACAATGTTTCATTGGGGAAATCTTCACCAACAACGGATATCAGTCCTTGTTCTTTTGCAAAAAACGAAGAAGCCAAAGAAATAAACGTTCCAGCTCCACCAACGATTTTATCCGTTTTTCCAAACGGTGTTTCAATAGCATCAAACGCTACACTTCCTACAGTTACTAACTTCATATACAAAAAATTCCATGCAAAGATATGGATTTTCAGATTGTGACTCTACAACTATTTTGATTTATGTAATCCTCGTGGATGTGCCTGTGCATAAACGGCCGTGAGTTGTGCAAAAGAGTTGTGTGTATAGACTTGGGTTGCAGATAAATTAGCGTGTCCGAGTAAGTCCTTTAATGTTTCTAATCCAATACCTCGATTCAATAAATGTGTGGCGAAAGTATGCCTTAGTACGTGTGGACTTTTCTTATCGGATGTTGTTAAGGATCCTAGTATGGCATTTATTTTACGGTATACCAATGTTGGGTAAAGATCCTTTCCGTTTTCACGCGTAAAGAGTTTCATTGAATCGATATTCATTTTTTGTTTCATGGTACGAAACAACTGAATCGTTTGCGACAATTGCGGAGAAATCGGAATTAAACGTTCTTTGTTGCGTTTTCCGAGTACTTTGATGTGTTGCTCACCTACATCTGAGTCCTTTAGTCCAATAAGCTCGCTCAAACGAATTCCAGTTTGATAAAATAGTTCAAACATTAATTCATCTCGCACACCATTAAAATCCGATGAAAAAAGGAGACTTGTTTTGGCCGTATTAAGTTCAGATTCTTTGACAAAAATCGGTAAGCGTTTTTCGTTTTTTGGACCTTGTATTTTTGCTAGTGGATTGGTGGTGATTTCACCTTCTTTTCTCAACCATTTATAAAAGGTTCTCAAGGAGGCTAATTTTCGATTTACACTACGGTTACTGATTCCACCATCAATCAGTTGAACAATCCATCCGCGGATGAGAAATGAATTTACTTCTTGCAGATCGCTTTTTACTTGTATGTCAGCAAAATCGATGAATTGCTGCACATCATGCTTGTATGCTCCAATCGTATGAGGGGAGAATCTTTTTTCAAAAGAAAGATATTGGATAAATTGTTCGAGCATAAAAAAAGGAGCTTACGCTCCTTTTCAACGAATATATTGAACAAATGTTACAGTTCAGCTGACTGCATTCTTTGTTTGTAAGCAGCTCGGATGATTTCCTGACGACGGGACACAGATGGTTTAATAAACTCTTTGCGTCCACGCAATTGCTTCATCATGTTTGTTTTCTCGTACTTTTTCTTGTACTTCTTCAAAGCTCTTTCGATGTTTTCGCCTTCTTTAATTGGAATGATCAACATATGCTATTATTTACATTTAAACTTAGGTTGGCAAAGATAGAACTTTAATCCTAATTCACAAAAAATTATTTCAATATTTCTCTAGAAATTACCAATTTTTGAATTTCCGAGGTTCCTTCTCCAATTGTCATGAGTTTGGCATCGCGTAAAAATTTCTCCGCTGGATACTCTTTCGTATAACCATATCCACCCATGATTTGTACCGCCTCATTTCCGCATTTTACAGAAACCTCAGAAGCGAAGTACTTAGCAAAGGCTCCTTCTTTCGTCATGTGTAATTTCTTGTTCTTTCGGTAGGCTGCTTGGAAAGTCAATAATTCTGCTGCTTCCACTTGGGTTTTCATATCTGCTAATTTGAAGGCGATGGCTTGAAACTGAGCAATTGGATGTCCAAATTGTTCGCGTTCTTTCGCGTATTTCACAGACGACTCATATGCACCACGTGCAATTCCGCAACTTAGCGAGGCAATGGAAATGCGTCCGCCATCTAAAATTTGCATGGCTTGTTTGAATCCATCACCAATGTTACCAAGCACATTTTCTTGAGGAACTCTGACGTTATCGAGTATCATCTCTGCTGTTTCGCTCGCTCTTACACCTAATTTATCTTTGATTTTAACTGCTGAGAATCCAGGCATTCCTTTTTCAATAATGAATGCGGTGATTCCATTCGAATCTAATAACTCACCTGTTCGAACCAAAATCACTGCGACATCTCCACTTAATCCGTGTGTGATCCAGTTTTTTGCACCATTGATAATCCAGTCATTTCCATCTTTCACGGCAGTTGTTTGCATGCGCATGGCATCAGACCCAGTATTTGCTTCTGTAAGTCCCCAGGCACCGATAAATTCACCCGAAGCTAATTTTGGCAAGTATTTTTTCTTTTGTTCCTCGTTTCCGTGGTAATAGATATGTCCAGTGCAAAGCGAATTATGCGCAGCGACACTCAAGCCGATACCGCCACAAACTTTTCCGAGCTCCATTAATGCGGTTGCATATTCGAAATAAGAAAAACCTGATCCGCCGTATTCCTCTGGAATAAATATTCCCAATAGGCCGAGTTCCCCCATTTTTTTCATGGTTTCAACGGGAAAATACTCGTCAGTATCCCACTGTTTATAAAAAGGCTTGATTTCCTTTTCTGCAAAGTCACGCACCATTTGAGCGATCATTGCTTGGTTTTCATTAGTAGAGAAATTCATGTTGTTGATTGATGTTGTTGATTGATATTTTGACTTAGTAAGTAATTATTCCATTGATGTTATTCGAATATTTTTTTAATTTTTCTTTTCCTTCTAAAAAACTCAGTTCAACTAAGAAACTGAATCCGGCAACCTCTGCCCCACCCTTTTGAATCAATTCCGCTGCTGCGCTTGCGGATCCACCTGTTGCCAGTAGGTCATCGTGAATCAAAACGCGTTGATTTGCTCGAACGGCATCACTATGCATTTCAACCACAGCGCTGCCATACTCCAATTCATATGCATGCTTGATTTTATCATAAGGTAGTTTTCCTTCCTTACGGATAAGAATAAACGGAAGACCTAAACGAATTGCCAATGGAAAACCAAATAAAAAACCTCGGCTTTCAATCCCTGCTATTGCATCTAAGTTGGAGTCCTTGTACAATTCCACCAAATGAGTTAGCACATCCGCTGACAATTCAGCGTCCAACATAATGGTGGATATATCTTTAAACAAGATGCCCGGTTTTGGGAAATCAGCCACATCTCGAATACATGTTTTTAGTCGACTTTGAATATTCATACCTACAAAGATAGGTAAGGTCTGACTTTTTCAAATGTTTCTTGATCAATTATTACAGATTGACGTATTTCATCAATGGATTTATAGCCTCCTTTTTGCAACCTCATTTTCACAATTGAGTTTGCTTGATTCCAATTCAAGTAAGGATGAGCCTGTAATTCTTCTGCACTGGCTTGATTAATAGAAAGCTGTTTAATCACGCTAGACTCACAGCTTATTTTATCTTGGATTAGCGCATACATTTCGGGGGTCATTTTCCATACTTCCAATAGTTGTTCTTTTTGTACAAATCCACCTAGTTGTTGTTGATATTTAATGATTTGCCGGGCGAAAAAAGGACCTATTCCCTTGATATTCATCAGGTCTTGTTCCGTGGCATTGCTGACATTCACCAAAGGTCTTGAATTTAAAGCGGATTTTTTATCCGTCTGAACTTCAATTTTGTCAACTGTTGGATAGCGTGTAAATTGTTTTATGTTTTCAAAGGTTTCCTTGGGAATAAACTTAATTTTCTGAAGTTCATCGTTGGAATGTATCCCCCGTTTAGTAAACTTAAGCACAATCGATGCCTGCTTTTCACTCAGACCGAATTGCATCCATTCTTCTTTTGATAAGGCATTCGGGTCAAATACCTGAGTGGGTTTTTTGAATGTTTTTTTTTGGTTAGACCAATTTCTTTTTTTGCGCGTGGTATTCCATAGAGGGTATTTTCTTGAATTTTCCCAACTCGCGTTTTTCTCTACAGGAATAAGAATTAATTCGCTTACCTCATTATCCTTTTTTAGAAACAAAAAAAAACGAGGGGCGAAGATGATCAGAATGGATGCGATGAGCAGCATCCAAATTCCTCGTTGGTGTCGAATAGACATATCAAATGGATTACCTTGAAACATGAGCGTTCAAAATTTAAGTCAAACAAAATTTTCAAGTAATCATTTCCCGAAAGCCTAAACGATGGAAAGGGTAAAAAAGTATATAAATTAGCTCTTTTTTCTATCCGCGATGTAATAAATTGGAATTCCCAGAAACACTATAAGCAAGCCCATTCCTGCATTTCTAAAATCGTATACAAGTAAATCAACACATATCGCCGTCGTCACGATGATGTATAGGGCCGGAATGACTGGATAACCAAAGGCTTTATATGGCCGTTCCGTTTCTGGTTCTTTTTTGCGTAAGATAAAAATTCCAAAGATGGTAAGTATGTAAAATAAAAGACTGGCAAACGTGCTATACACGAGTAAATCCCCATACTTACCGGACAAACACAAAATACTTGCCCAAATCCCTTGAATCCACATGGCAACACTTGGCACATTGAATTGATTCAATTTTTTCGCTTGTTTAAAAAACAACCCGTCCGATGACATCGCATAAAACAAACGGGAACCCGCCAAGATTAATCCATTATTACATCCGAAGGTTGAAATCATAATCAACGCCGCCATCATGGTAATCCCCAATCCACCAAAAATAATCGATGCTGCTCCAGCGCCTACGCGGTCATTTGCAGCAAACATGATGCCTTGTCCAAGTGCATCCGCAGCCGCTGGATCTCCTCCTTTTGGCAATAGGGCTAAATAGGCTAAGTTAGCTAGGATGTATATGATTGTTACAATGGTCGTTCCCAAAAACAAACTTTTGGGAATGTTCTTTTTCGGATCCTTGATTTCACCCGCAATGAAAGTCACATTATTCCAAGCATCTGAGGAAAATAAAGAATTAATGATTGTTGCTCCTAATGCACCCATTAATGCAAATCCACTTAATGGGATCGTATCTAATTCGCCGCTTGGTAATTGAATGGTTTTATAAGCGTCCCACATATGGTCAAAGTTTTGCGTGAAAACTTCGGTTTTTAATCCAATGGCCAAACCTAAAACAATCAATGCAAATATGGCAAATAACTTTGCGGAGGTAAAAATCAATTGAAGAATTTTGCCATTTTGTACACCCCTAGAATTTAATATGGTTAAGGCTATAATGCTTCCAATAGCTAAAAGTTGTCCATATGAAATGGTCAAGTATGATGTTGTCAGAAAAACATCGTTCAATGATGGAAAGAAAACACCAGCATACTTGGCAAATGCCACAGCAACGGCAGCAATCACCCCTGTTTGAATAACCGTGAAAACGGTCCAGCCATATAGAAATGACATCATTTTACCGTATGCACGTTGAATATAAACGTATTGTCCACCGGCATTTGGCATCATTCCAGCTAATTCGCCATAACTAAGCGCGGCAAAAATAGTGATCAATCCCGTTAGAACCCAGAGTACGATCATCCATGCAGCAGAGCCTATATCGCGCATCATGGGAGCGGTTACAATAAAGATACCTGACCCGATCATTGATCCGGCCACCAATAGTGTTGCATCTAAAAGTCCGAGTGATTGTTTCATTTTTGATTTCATCGTATCGTTTTTGGTTAAAACAAAACTGTCTTCCCAAAGGAGAAGACAGTTTCAAATTCAAATCAATAAGTCAAATTCTTATTTATTTTTTCGGGTGTAAGTGTGAATTTTTTCGGCTATATACAAAGTAGATAATCAAGCCTAATCCCATCCATGCTGCTGCTGCTTGAAGTGTAGCCAAATCTAGAGACACAATCATGGCTGTACAAATTAAGATTCCAAGGATTGGAATAAGAGGAACTAGGGGTGTTTTGAACGGTCGAACAAATTCAGGATTTTTAACTCTCATTATCCAAACCCCAAGGCTAACCAATACGAATGCAAACAAGGTTCCGAAAGAGGTTAAATCCCCAGCTACACTTCCTGGAATAAATGCGGCAAAAGCACCAACAAAAAGAAATAATATCCAATTTGCCTTATAAGGAGTATTAAATTTAGGATGTAATTCACCAAAAGCCTTTGGTAACAAACCATCATTACTCATTGAGTAGAACACGCGGCTTTGACCCATCAGCATGACAAGAATTACGGATGAGAATCCAGCAAGTATTGCAACGGTAACACTTGTAGAAAGCCACTCATAACCATGCATATATGTACTGATGGCATATGTAACCGAGGCTTCTTTTCCTAATGCAGGGTCTCCAAAATCAGCCCATGGTGCAACTCCTGTTAAAACATGTCCAAATAGAATATAGAGTATCGTGCAAATAACCAATGATCCTAGAATACCAATTGGCATATCTCGCTTCGGATTTTTAGCTTCTTGGGCAGCTGTAGAAACCGCATCAAATCCGATGAACGCAAAGAAGACAATTCCTGCTCCACCAAGTACTCCACCCCATCCCCAATCAAAGAATCCTTCGTGACCTGTAGTCCCTTGAGGGATTAAATAAGGTGAATAATGAGCTGGATTTATAAATTGCCATCCTATGACAATGAACACTAGAACGATCGCGACTTTTAGAAATACAATAATTGCATTCACAAATGCTGACTCCTTAGTCCCTTTGATTAATAGTAATGTAAGCAACAAAAGAATAACTAATGCAGGAGCATTTAAAATACCATGTGATGTATGAATATCATTAACTAAACTTGGGAGTTTACTGATTTGTTCTGATGAAAGAATTATTTTACCGTGATGTACAGATCTTGATAAATCTGGTAAAATTGAAATAGCTTGATCGATTGATTGACCAGTCAAGAATTTAACGCTCTCAAATGGCGAATGACACCATTCGTAGGGTATGGCATTTCCGAGGAGATTGTTTAAGTACTCACTCCAGGCAATCGATACCGTGGCTGCTCCTAAAGCATATTCCATAATTAAGGACCAACCAATAATCCATGCCACTAACTCCCCCATCGTTACAAATGAATATGCATAGGCACTTCCGGAAATAGGAATCATTGCGGCAAATTCAGCGTAACAAATTCCAGCAAAAGCGCAACCGATGGCCGCCACAATGAATGAAATGGTCACGCCATTTCCTGCAGCTTCAGATGCTGCTGCGGCAGTCCGAACAAACAATCCAGCACCTATTATTGCACCGACTCCAAGTGCAACTAACTGAAAGGCACCTAAGGTTCTTTTCAATGATTTCTCTCCTCTTTCTGCATCTAACAGCATGGCAGATAAGTCTTTTTTTCTCCAAAGTGACATAGTTCGAATTTAGTGAAAACAAATATATCATTTTCAAGCTAAATGGCAATAGATAAAAAGAGCTTAGCTACTTTAGAACAAATCGAGTGTCTGTTCCAGCGTCATGGGGCGATACCCTAAGATTTTTTTGGCTTTGCTTAAGTCAAATCCCGTTTTCGGCGGACGAACTGCCGGTTGATTTAAGGTAGAGCTATCGGTTCTTTTTACTTGGGACATTGGCAATTGATAATGCTTCGCAATGCGTTCAACAAGTGCAAAAATGGACATCGTTTCTGGTCCAGCAATGTGATAAACACCTTGTTCATTTAGACGGCAAATGCGTATGCAGGCCCAAGCTAAATCGTCAGCCCAAGTTGGTGCTCGAAATTGATCATCGATGATCGTTAACTCTTGTCCTTTTTGTAGGGCATCCTTGGCCCAAAGGACAATATTGGACCGCGATAGATTTTGTCCAGTGCCATATACGATAATGGTTCGAACGATGGAATAACTCAGATTCGTCAAAGACATAACAATCTTTTCTCCTTCCACTTTGGATGTCGCATAGACGGAAAGTGGATTTGGTTCATCCTCCTCAGAATAATTTCCATTTACACCATCAAAGACGAAATCGGTAGAGAGTAACTGGAAATGAACACCGTTCTTCTGACAAGCATGTGCCAAGTAGCGCACCGAATCTATGTTGATTTTTTTGCAGGTAGGCGGGTCTAGTTCGCACGCGTCGACATTCGTCATGGCGGCAGTATGAATGACATGACTTGGTTGAAAATCTTTGATCACGCCTTCGATATCATCCGTACTCGTGATGTCCAAAGCACGGTAATGGATAGCTGGACATTCCTCGTTTCTGTTCACGCCAAGCGAAGTTGCTAAAAAAGCATCTTTCGAATTCAAAAGTTGCCGAACAATTTTTTGTCCTAATAAGCCGTTGCTTCCCGTGATTAAAATCCTCATAAGTCCCAAATTGATTTCTTGCGTTTATGTTGAAATTTAAAGTAGTGTTTGTGTTCCAGAATCCAAGCCATAATGAGGTAAAGTAGAATGGGTGAACCCAAACCAATAAATGAAAAATAAATAAATCCCAAACGTACCTTACTGGTTCTAATACCCAAGCGTCGCGCCCACCATTCACAGACCCCAAAGGATTGCATTTCGAAGAAGAAAATGATTTTTTGTAAGAGTCGTCTCATGGTTTTAACAGCTGTTGCCCAACGCAACATTGCAGGCATTTATTCTTTGCACAAAATTGCTGATAAATTTCCAAATTAGCTTGCGACTCCAGAGCATTTTTAGCTTGAATACCAATCTTCCCCCATATTCGAGTGTTTCGATTGTGTTCCGTTGGAATTCCCTGAAGGTGTTTCATTCCTTTCACTAATCCGGAAGCGCTCTTGCTTTTGGATTGTTCAAGAAACATTTCAATGTAGGTCACGGCATTAATCTGAAGGTTATTTTGAAGGAGCGCGCTAATTATTCCCGATTTTTTAAAACCCTCGTTCAACTGTTGATGGCGATCCCGGTAAGAGTTGTTTTGCTCAAAAAAATACCATTGCACAAAACGCAACCAAGAAAGAACCCTCTTGAACATATTCGCTTGAAGGATCATGTTTTTACTTTTCCATCCTTGTGCATTGGACTGTATGATACCTAATAGTTCGGATTCTGACATCTTTTGATGCCAATCTAATGGAACTTGCTGCGCCAATATTTCAAAAGAAATGGAATTTGTTTTTGTGCCAAATGCAGTGGAAACAAGGTGGTAAATGGACTCGTTCGTTGTAGGGTGAACAAAAGCTAGGTCGGACTTTCGATTTAAGCGTTGTTTAATGGCTAAATGCTGCATACGCTGATGAGCTGGCAGAACTTCGCGTATGTGCTTTCTACACGCCAAATCAGCGGCTCTGGCCCAGTTATAAAGAGTGGGGATTTTGAACTCGCCCCTTAAATAATTTTTTAATTCTAATGTTGGCACTAATCCATCGCGAATGAAAACTTCCTGGTCATGCTCATGCACAACGTGAAGGATGACATTTTCATAGGATTGATCCTGATGATGTTGGTGTTTATACCAATCGGAAGATTTCAAGTGAAATTCAACAGACCCAAACCAAGTCAAGTTGTCGTATTGTATTTCGGCCATTTGGAAATCGGGACCACTTCCCGCAAGGTTCCAAGCACCTGTACGAATGATTTCTACCGGCGCACCGTTGGTTAATCGAAATAAATGGAAGGGCAAGCGCTTATCTTGCCATAATTGTTGTAATTGATGTTCGATCAAAGTATTCTTTTTTGAATACTTTAAGTTACAAAAAAAGGCGCTCAATGAGCGCCTTTTTTTATCTTGGTAGTGATTTAAACACTGAGTATTCTGGATTCGCTGGTGGCGCAATTGCAGGATTAAAATCTGTTCCTGTAATTTTGGCCGTTGTTCGACGATTTATCTGATGTAATTTTTGGAATTTAGCAGGGTCGCTTGTTTTAAACTGATTAATATACGACTCTGTCAAAATAACTTTTTGATTATTTTCATCTTCCCATGTTGCTGGTTCTGCTTCACCTTTTCCAACTGGACGAATACGACGAGCGTCAATTCCTTTTTGCTCTACTAAATATTTGTACACCGCTTTTGCACGATTTTCAGAAAGCACTTGATTTTTCACATCTGTATCACGCGCATCTGTGTGTGAGAATAAGTCGAGGGTAATGTTCGGGTATTCACGTAACATACTATCTAAGAACTTCAATGAATCCAAACTCATACAAGTAGCGTCATTAATAAATGTCCACTGACTCACTGGGTAACGAACTTCTGGTGTGCGAATTTCTCCAATTGGCAATAACGGCATTTCTAAGATAAATGTTTGACTTTGGTCAAGTCCAACAGTACTGAACTTTGCTCCTCTTTTATCTTCGTAATAGCCTTCTTTACCTGCTTTCAAAGTAAAGTCTTTACCAACAAGTATCCAACGGCTTTTTTTGTCAGCTTTCTCATTCCAGCTTACTTTACCTCTCGCATCTGTTGTCCCTTCCCATGTGGTGCCATCTGAAACGGTAACCGTTACTTTCGCTCCGGCTAATTTTTTCGTTTTCTTACCTGATTCGTACACAATTACTCGTAAATCATACAAATTTGGCGGAATAGAATAACTCCAAATATCAGAAGTGTATTCGTTACTTGATGATGTTTTGCGCTCCGAAGTAAAGAAGCCTGATCGGCCATCAAAATCACACATACCGTAGTCATTCCCTTGAGAATTAAATGGAACTCCCATGTTTTTCGTTCCTGACCATTTATTTTCGTCTCCTTCTCGCTGAGCGACAAAGATATCTAAGCCCCCAATTCCTGGAAGACCATCGCTAGCAAAATATAATTGTCCTTTAGGTCCAATAGATGGGAATAACTCGTTTCCAGCCGAATTAAACATGGAGCCCATATTGTGTGGTACAGAATCCCACATTTTAGATCGTCTGTCGTACATCACATACCACAAGTCGCGTCCACCGAAACTTTTCTCTCCATTCGCGCTTTCTGTCATATCCGATGCAAAAATAAGCATCATGTCATCTGGCGTTAAACAAGGGTGTCCAACAGAAACAGAGTCATTGGTCTTCAAAGAAATTCGTAATGGATTTTCAAAATCTTCGCCGCTTAAATCAGCCGTCCAAATTTCACAACCTAAGTCCATCTTTTCAGCATTTGGACATCTTGTAAAATACAATTTTTTCTTTTTAGAATCGAAGCATGCTGTCCCTTCGTTTTGTGTCGAATTGACTACACCTTTCGTGTCTATCGATTTTACGTTTGTTGGATTTCCGTTCACGTCATATTCAGCACTGAAAATGTCCATGTATTTTTGACCAGAAATTGGGTCGCGATCTGATCCTGTAGATTCATCGCGGCTTGTGCCAAAATAAATCGTTTTTCCCTTTTTGTCTCCGAAAGAGGGAGACATATCATATTGCTTTGAATTGATTTTCTCTTCACATTTAATCACGAAGTTTGATTCTTCGGATTCAAAATCACGGTATTTATCAATAGCAGACATTGCTGATTCTAATTCTTTCGAACGTGAATTTGGTGCAATTCGCTTGTACTCTCTATAGCTTTTTAAGGAGTTATCGTATTCCTTTAACATGCGTTGCATGTCACCACGGTAAAAGTATACTTCAGGGACTGCATCAAAATACTTTAACTCAATACAGGTTCCGTACCACTCATTTGCTTTGTCATAAATTTGCATGTTGCGGTATGAATCAGCGATTTTATATGCCATTTCACCTTTTTGACGAATCGTTCCTTTATATCCTAAGGTTTTATAGGCATCTTGGCAAACTTTTATGGCCTCAAAATAATTTCCTGAGTAATATGTGTCGTTCGCTTTTCTAATGTACTTCGGCTCTGGGGTTGTTTGTCCGAATGTGTATTGCGATAAGGAAAGCGTAAGAAATGCTAAAATAAAAAATTGTTTCATAAAGCGTGGTTTAAGCTCGGATGTTCATCCAAGGAAAGCAAAAATAAGAAATATTTATTTAAAATCCGAACAATAATTCCTCCATCGTTCGACGAGTTCGCTAAAGCCTTTTGGTAGTTGGGAATCAAATTCTAGAAAGGCCTGAGTTGTTGGTTGAATAAATCCAAGTGTTTTTGCATGCAATGCTTGTCCTGGCAATAAGTCAAAACAATTTTGTACAAAACGCTCATAACTTGCAGATCTCGTGCCTTTTACGATTTTATTTCCACCATATTCCAAATCGTTAAACAAAGGGTGTCCAAGCGATTGGAAATGAGCTCGGATTTGATGTGTTCGGCCTGTCTCTAATTTACATTCAACGAGTGTTACCAAACCAAAGCGCTCTAGTACTTTGAAGTGAGTGATGGCCGTTTTACCATGTGTTCCATCTTTAAAAACAGCCATGACCTTTCTGTTTTTCAATGACCGACCAATATTCCCTTCAATCGTTCCCCCGGCTTCCAAATCCCCCCAAACCAAGGCGTTATAACGTCTTTCGGTTGTTCGGTTATAAAATTGTTTTGCTAATTCCACAAGAGCTATTTCTGTTTTTGCGATTAATAACAATCCAGTTGTATGCTTATCAATTCGATGCACAAGTCCAGGTCTGCCATAATAATCTTTTGGAGGAGATGGTAGATTTTGAATATAAAAAACCAAGGCGTTTACCAATGTACCAGAGTAATTTCCGTAACCCGGGTGAACAACCATATTGGACGGTTTATTTACCACGAGTAAATCCTCGTCCTCATATGCGATTTCAATAGGAATATCTTGGGGAATGAGTTCAATTTCTCTCACGGGATAAGGCAGTACGATTGAGACCTCATCTCCGGGTTTAATCTTATAGTTTTGCTTGACTTTTAGTGTGTTGACAAGGATATTCCCGTTTTTCGCAGCAATTTGAATTTTATTCCGCGATGTATTGGCCATGCGGTCAATGAGGAATTTATCGATTCGAATTGCTTCTTGTCCAGGATCAGCCTTAAATCGATGGTGTTCGAAAAGTTCTTCCTCTTCATTTTCGAGGTCCAGCACTTGCTCCTCCGTCATTGTTTGATGATCTTTACCGGTTGAGGCGAAATGGATGGGATGGAAACGAAGTACATGCCAGAATGGAAACCAATCAAAGAGATGACCGCTTCTGTACTACAAGTAATAAGTCGACCGGAAGCATCGTATATAAATTTCTCTTCCCCCATCAAATTTGCTTCACTTTGAAATTGAATTTCATCCATGGCAGGATTTGGATAACACGTAAATGTTTGCACTTGATTCGGTTTACTCAATCCCAAAATTGGATCCAAAGCAGTGGAAAAAATAGGTCTCATCATTGCGCTGCCGGGGAACGGGGAACTCATCCATGAGCCGCCGCCATCCACACTGAACTTAATTTTATCGGAATGGTCAATGTTTTTGTCCAAACCTAAATTTAGTCTTTGCTGATCTATTTGCCTCCACCCAACAAAAAACTTAGTAGGAACAGCAATCTTGACAGTGTCAGTGAAATAATATTTGATAAACATATTTTGTGTTGTTCCATAAATTGGACTGCGCGTATTAAAAATGTCATCTTCATATAACACTTGACCTGGATTTCCGGTTCCGTCATCTGCCCAAACAGTTAGAAAAAATAATTTATCACTTACATCCGTGACAGAGGGGACAAAGTGCATGTCAATTCCAATGATGGAATCTGGCTCATACGCTTCATAGGAAATCGCCAGTAGCGATTGAATACCCGTAGGCCCAAAAGCTGCTTCAGCGCTTCCGTCGTCGTAACTGTAATAATTGTAAAAAAGTTGTTGAAACGATGAATTGTCGTTATTAATGTCATTTGGAAATTGAGCAGAAACGGCAGTTAAAACCTCAAAAGATTGCTCATCACCCGTTAAATTTCTTGGGAATTCAGCACCACTTGATAAATCATGAAACGACGTGTGAGTTGTTCTTGCCTGGTAATTAATCTGTTGCTCCGCTAAGGTGAATCCTTGCAAAGTAAAGGTCCCGTAATTTGTTGCACCTTGGGAAAATAAGATGCTTCCGTTTTGGTAGTTTTCTGGATTTGGACTTCCATTGTGGACCAATACTTTTAACGCATCACTCATCTTGTTTTCGGTAGATTGTTTATAGTGGTCCCAAGGAACAGAAGTATACGTTTTTAAAATTGTATTTAAGGGGTAAACCAATGCAAAGTCTTTAAACAGGGTGTCCGACAAGGATGATTGCGTTCGCAAATGAACATAATCGAGGTGAAAATGGTCCAACGCTCCCGCTAATGAGCCATAATTTTTAAACCTAAATTGAAATCCTTTTTTAAAATATTTAGCATCTTTAATCGGAATATGCACAGATTTAAAGGGATAGGTAGTATCGCCATTCATTGACCATACCCTAAACCATTGATCCAATTCTTTTGCATATAATTCCAATACCAATGAATCACCTTGTTCAGGGATGTCGCCTAATCCTTCTGGCTGCACTAAGAACGAAAGATAAACAGAATCTACAGCTGTTAAATTCCCCAAATTTAATGGTTTGGCCGTCAAGCGGTCGGCATAATTCGTAATTGCTGTGCCTATTTGATACGGATAACCAAACGCATCTAATCCATCAAACGTTACAACGCCCAACGACCTTGGATTAAAGCCAAAACGTTCATTCAGGTAAGCATGATTATCTAACCAAAGTGAATTCGGATCGAGTAAATCAGCAAAGAACACACGTGCAGAATCTTGAACATACGTTGGATTGGTTAACCATACCGTATCTCTTACATCCGGCACTCCAATAGTGTCGTAGATATAATATGGTGGATATAAATCTTCTGTTTGGTAATTAATGGGATAGCTCGTGAAATCAGCAACTTTTACGGCAATGGTAGCAAAAACACTGTCAATATACGTGTCAGTTGTACTATCATAGGTTCGTTTGAATGTTGCTCCATTAGTAAAACTTGCGTTAGCCGGAAACGGAACTAAGTTCGTGGGATTTAATAATTGGTAAAACAGTTGATTTGTTACACCAGGCGTATTAAATTGTGCTGAGTAGAGTTGAAATTTATTGCTTGAAAAATCATCATAAAAAGGAAGATTTAGCGTATCAGAAATGTAAATAAAGGTGCTGTCAACACTTGTATTTCCTGACTTTAATGTTTGTTGTCTTGGTGATAGGTGAATATTTCGAGTGATGGGGCCAACTTCCATTTGTTGAGCAAATGAAGTAAGCGCAAACAAGCAAAAAATTAGAACCAGTTTCATCTTAATCAGGGATTTCAATATCTGAAATATTTCGTTTCATCGAAAGGGTAAATTGAGTTGATTTAAACACGGTTGAACCTTCAATGTATTCGGGGGTTTGGCTGAAAATAATAGCCGCTAAAGAATCTTGCGAGGAACTGCAATCAGGACAAACAAAACTGAAGGATGTAACTCCTAAAGTATCCATAATATAGCGCGCATCTGACATTGTCAGACCGACAAAATTAGGAATCGTAAGCGGCTCTCCTTGATCATTTTGACCGACAATCAACGTGACAACAGCTCCAATTGGAATACGTTCCCCTTCTTTAATTCGGCGTCCTCTGAAAAGCTGGTCTAAAACGGAACCATTTGCTTCACTTGTAGCTCTATATTGTATGCTAAATCTCAGTCCGCGTTGTTCAAGAATGCTTTCAGCAAATTGTAATTGCTTATGAACTAAACTTGGCATTTCGACCATCTGCGTCCTTTTTGTTAAGCGCAATCCAATAATACGTCCCGATTTCACATGTACTTTGGATATTCCTGTTGGTTCAACTAATTGCTCTAGAACGGTTCCCTCAGGCATTTTAGGATTGTAGATGCTATCAAGGATTTGATATTGTAAATCTAGTTCTTCAATTTTCTTTTTTGCCTCTTCTCCATTCATTCCAACAAAATTAGGAACCGCTATCTTTTCACCGTGATTAGTTGCCAAATCTAAGTAAAGAACCGTTGCAAAAACGAGGACTAAATAAAACAAAATCACTAATCCAACATGCTTGATGAAGTGCTTTGTTAAAACAAAATTTTTAATTTTCTGAAACACTATTTGTACATTTTCAAGAGTCAAAGTTAATCTTTCCTTTTCGTTAAATTATCAGAAATTTGGAGATAGTGTGTTAGAACGATAGAATTCTTCAATATGCTCCACCGCTTCTTCTGCTGAATCAACCAATTTATACAATGCTAGGTCGTCCTTAGAAATGTTATTTTCTTTCAACAACATGGTTTCCTCTACCCATTTTAATAAGCCGCTCCAATAGGAAGTTCCTACTAAGACCACCGGGCGCTTGGCGATTTTTTTTGTTTGAATAAGGGTCATTGCTTCAAAGAACTCATCTAAGGTTCCGAATCCCCCTGGAAGTATCACAAATGCTTGAGAATACTTCACGAAAATTACTTTTCTCACAAAGAAATAATCAAATTCCAAATTGTGTTCTTGATCGATAAATGGATTGTGATTTTGTTCAAAAGGAAGATCGATGTTCAAACCAACCGATTTGCCTTTAGCTTGCTGCGCACCTTTATTGGCTGCCTCCATTAATCCTGGGCCTCCGCCAGTAATTATACCGTAACCTGCCCTTGCTAATTTATCAGCAATATCAACACCCAATTGGTAATAGGGATTGTCTTCTTTTGTTCTTGCCGAACCAAAAATAGAGACACAAGGTCCGATTTTTGCCATTCGGTCATAGCCTTCGACAAATTCAGACATGATTTTAAAAATAGACCAACTGTCGTTGCTTTTAAATTCATTCCAATCTTTTTGAGTATTTTCCATAGCGTTAAGGTAGAACTTTCAAACGTTTGAATTACAGAAAAATTGTGGGGAACAACAAATCTACGTTCCGATTGGATTATTTCAGCACCTTCACTTCAAACATGGTAGGCCAGAACTTCCCTGTCATGTACAACTTTTTCGTAGATGGATGGTAGGCAATCCCATTCAAGACTTCCCCATTTCCTTTGCCTTCTTTAACAAGATTCGTTGCGTCAATCAATGCGATTACTCTTCCTGACATGGGATCAATCACAGCGATTTCGCTAGATGTCCATACATTGGCGTAAATGAGTCCATTCACGAATTCCAATTCATTCAGTCGGGGGACTGCAAACTCATTTGTATATACCTCTATGGTTTTAATGATTTCGAAATTCTTAGGATTGCGGACATATATTCGCTCGGACCCATCAGACATATATAGTACTTTTCCATCTGTACAAATACCCCAGCCTTCTGTGGTATAGTCATATTCCTTTAACAATTCTAGCGTTTCTTTATTGTAGACAAGACAAGTATGATTCAACCAGGTTAATTGAAACAGTTGATCTCCTAAAATGGTTATTCCCTCTCCAAATCGACTCGCATCTAAGCCAGTTTTTGTTCCTATTTCACCTGTCTTTAAGTTCACTTTAGCTACCAAGGATGAGCCATTTTGATTCGGGTCACCGGTGCCTTCATACAGTTGATCGCCTGAGAATGCGAGACCTTGAGTAAAACTACTTTCGTTGTGTGGGAAACGATTCACGATTTCCAAACTCCATTTTTCTGGAGTAACATCCGAAAGAATGCGGACATTTCGAATTTCTGTGAAAAACTGTCCTTGCAAATCAAGGCCATGCATTTCGATTTCGTACGCCCCTATTTGATAATTTTTAGAATCTAATTGGATGCTTACTTTTTCCTTGGGCTGAGTTAATTTTTCAAGAACTCTTCCGCCAAAAGTGATCGTAACATTTTTTACTTCGCCATTGGTTTCAATGGGTATCAATACGACATCACCAAATTTTATGGCTAAATTATCAGAAAAACCGAATTGAAATGGCGCCTCAGTGCTTTCGCTTTTGTTCAAAAACATAGGAACAAGGAAGCTTCCTAACAACCCGAGAACGATGACGACAACAAGAATTTTCTTCATGCGTTTTAAACTAAGTTTTGTATTTCAGCGGAATCAATCATGCCATGACTAGCCGTGTAAATAACTTGTCCACTGTTTACTAAAATTGCCTGAGGTGATTGATGTGTCACCTGAGTTAACGTTTCAATTTCAGTGGATATTTGTCGATAAGATATCAAGTCCAAGTACCAACAAACCACAAGTTCATTGGAAAGTATTCCCGATTTTTCAAAGCGACTAAGCGCCATCGTGGAAATACTGCAGCGCGTACTATGTTTAAAAAATAGCTGGGGCTTGAGCTTACTAGCCTCTAAGATTTCTTGAATTTGAATTGCTTCTGAAAGAATGTTCCAAGTCATGCTGTTAATTTCCAGGGGTGAATTGTTTTAAAAAACGTACGTCGTTTTCAGAATATAAACGGAGGTCTGTCACTCGGAATTTTAGTTGAGCAATACGCTCGACTCCCATTCCAAAAGCAAATCCGGAATAGACGGAGGAATCAATTCCACAAGCATCTAATACATTGGGATCTACCATGCCGCATCCAAGAATTTCTAGCCATCCTGAGTACTTGCAAACATTACATCCTTTTCCGTTACAAAGTGTGCAAGAAACATCGACTTCTGCGCTTGGTTCTGTAAATGGGAAATAAGATGGACGAAGGCGAATGGATGCTTTTTCACCGAATAATTCTTTCGCGAAAAACAACAATGTTTGTTTTAAATCTGCAAAGGATACATTCTTATCGATGTAAAGTCCTTCAATTTGATGGAAAAAGCAATGCGCACGTGCGGAAATAGCTTCGTTACGATATACACGTCCTGGGGAGATTGTTCTAATTGGCGGAGTGGAATTCTCCATCACTCGAACTTGAACGCTACTCGTATGAGTTCTAAGTGCCATTTCATTTGCCCCTTTCTCCACAAAAAAAGTATCCTGCATATCTCTAGCTGGATGCTCGGGCGGAAAGTTTAACGCAGAAAAATTATGCCAATCATCTTCAATTTCTGGTCCTTCTGAAACAACGTAGCCAATTCGGTTGAAGATTTCAATGATTTCATTTCGGACTAGTGAGAGCGGGTGGTGACTTCCAATTTGAGCATCTGAGCCAGGTCTACTCACATCGATTTGATCACCTTGCTTTTGCTCTGACGCTAATGTCGTTTTGAAAAATGCGAATTTATCTTCAGCTGTTTGACGAAGTTCATTGATTTGTTGTCCGACCAATCGCTTCTCCTCATTTGGAACACTTTTTAGTTCCCCATAAAGGTCTTTTAACTGTCCTTTTGAACCTAAATATTGAATTCGAAAGTTTTCTAAATCATTTACTGATTGAATTTCGAATGCATGAACAGCGTCTAATATCTCTTTAATATTCATTTTCTTCTGACATAGTGTAACTTTTCGGACCCAAAACTTGTTTAACTCTTAGCTAAACAGCACGAAACATGCAAATGTACAAGAAAATTATTGGTAAAATCAAGCTGCAGGATGGAATTATCGCCCTGTTTCTACTATGTACATTCTTACTGAGTTCATGTTATAAAAAAGACTCGACCTTGTTAGAAGTAGCGGTGCAATTTTCGAATGGTGAACTCGTGAAAAATGCGAAAGTGAAGTTAATTGTTGAACCAACTACCAATTCAAGTCAAGTTCCAATAATCAATGACAGTACAACAACAAATTCGGGTGGACTAGCGTTTTTTGACTTGAATAAATACTACAAATCGGGACAGGTTGGTGTTGCAGTCCTGAAAGTACACGCATTTTACTATGGATTAACTGGAAGCCAAATGATTCAGATAGAAGAAGAAAAACGAACCAGAATCGTGGTCCTTGTTAACTAGTAAATGATTGCAATTTGAACGTTTAAAAAAAATAATGTAAATTTGAAACTTACTAAATAATATGAAAACCATTTTAAACCTACTTTCACTGATTCTAGTTATCTTAATCAGTGTTTCTTGTGAGTCCAAAGACCCTGCAGTTTTGAAGGTATTTGTACGCTCTTCATCGAACCAATTAATGGATGGTGCTAAAGTGATCGTGATCGGCGACCAACAATCAAATCCAGCAACACTTCCTTTTGTAGACACCGTTTTCACAAATGCTTCTGGATTCTCTATCACAGACATGGACCAGTACTTTAATGTTTCTGGAGAAGAGAATACGACGGGCTACTTCGACATCATTGTAAAATACAACAATAAAATTGCTTACGATTATGCACGTTGTCGTGTACACACTACAACGGTTAAAACCATATACTTACCGAACTAAATTTAATCAAGATGAAAAATATCATTGTTCTTGCGATCCTTTTAATAATTGTTTCTACTTCTTGCAGAAAGAAATTAGATACTGTTGCCAATATTTACATCAAAGATGAAAATAATGCAAGTGTAAGCAACGCCATGGTTGTTTTATATGGTACAAATACCCAAGGAACTCCTCAACAAGTTGCTGTTTTTGATACTGCATACACGAACTTAAACGGTATGGCTACTTTCAATTACAACGAATTATACCAACTTGGACAAGCCGGAGTTGCTGTTTTAGACATTGACGCGAAAAAGGGAAATAAATCAGGTGCAGGTATTATTAAAATTGAAGCTGAAAAATTAAACGAAGAAACCGTTTACATTCAGCCTTAAGCCCTAATTTGTTTTAGCGGAGCCATTGCCTCCCCCTTCAGCTCAGATGGCGAAAACATTCTATTCATCTCTGTTGGTAAGACAACATTGTACTCCGTCACAAAGCCCAAATTAAAACAGCACAAATGGTCATACAGATCAAAGTGTTCATTGTTTTTTTGAAGGATATTCACCAAAGCATTTAAACGATTGATGGGCATGCGTACCTTGGTATCGTATTGCAAAAATTCTTTGTGCAATATTCCGGTTAATACGACTTCAGTATCCGTATTATTAAACCACATTTCTTTTAATTCAAATTTCTTTTCCATTGCGATTAATTTTAAACAAAGTTGCGGGTTCAGGTCGTAAACAATTTACGTTCTTAAACTTCATTTTAAAGCGGGATAAAATCACTACTTTTGCAACATGTCAGACAATAAGCAAATGTCCTTTCTTGACCACCTCGAAGAACTTCGCTGGAGACTAATGCGATCAGCAGTGGTAATTATCCTATTTGCCATAGTGATTTGGATATATCAAAAAGAAATCATGGAAAATGTTTTCTTGATTATGATTGACCCGAATTTTATAACGTTCAGACTTTTATGTGAATACTTGAATGTCTGTATCGATAAAATTCCTGTGAACTTTCAGAGTATGACCCTATCTGGACAGTTCTCCTATGCCTTGATGATGAGTATTATGGGTGGGGCTGTTTTAGCTTTTCCCTATATATTTTATCAATTGTGGTCTTTTGTTAAGCCCGGACTTAAGTTTAAAGAACGTAAAATGGCAAAGGGAATTGTCTTTTACGTAAGCATCCTTTTTTTTACTGGAATTCTTTTTGGCTATTTCATTGTTGCTCCATTAAGTGTACAGTTTTTTGGAGCCTTTCAGATTACTGATAAAATCAAGAATGATTTCACCATTAGTTCCTATATGAGCACCATTCTATCCACAGTATTTTACACCGGATTATTCTTTTTACTACCTGTTGTAACATATCTTTTAGTTAAAATTGGGCTTTTTACGCCCGAATTCCTGGTGAAATATCGAAAACATGCCGTTGTCCTCATTCTCATACTTGCGGCAATCATCACTCCGCCAGATGTGATATCACAAATCATCGTGACCATTCCGATTTACTTATTATTTGAACTTAGCGTCCTAGTTGCGAAACGTGTAGCAAAAAATCAAAAAGACTAAGCAGTCCTTATGAAAATCCTACTCATTCTTTTTCTCCTTTCGCCATTTATTTTGCTTTCGCAAACAACTACCGTTAAAGGGTATGTGAAAGATGAAAAAGGAGAGCCAATCCCTTTTGCCCGCGTGCGTTTTGTCGGGACGAAAATTGGAAATTTAACAGATACAACAGGAGCCTTTTTTCTTCAAAGCTACTACGCTACCGATTCCATTAATGTCCAATTCATTGGATTTCAATCACAATCGTTAAAAATCAAAAAAGACAGCGAACAGACCTTGAATGTTACTATGCGCGTTCAATCAATAGATTATCGAGATGTCGTAGTCTTGATTTCCAACGAGTCTCCAGCGGTAGCCTTGCATAAGAAAGTTATTGCGAATAAACCAATTAATAACAAAGAAAAACTTGATGCCTATCAGTATAAACTCTACAATAAAATTCAGCTAGATTTAAACAATCTCGGCGACAAGTTTCAAAAAAACGGTCTGGTTAAGCGGATGGATCTCGTCATGAATTATTTAGATTCAACTAGTGACGGCAACAATTATTTACCGGTAATTCTTTCAGAATCATTATCTGATTTTTACTTTAAAAACCAACCGAAACAAAAAAAGGAAATCGTTCAAGCAACTAAAATTACTGGTTTGGAAAACCTTCAAGTGAATCAGTTTTTAGGTGATATGTACTTGGACTTAAATATCTACGACAATATCTATGATTTATTCAATAAGTCGTTCATAAGTCCGCTAGCACCCTTTGCGCGAACATATTATCAATTTGTCTTGGAAGATTCCACATTCATTGGATCCGATTGGTGTTATAAACTGCGATTTGAACCCAAAAGAACAGGTGATTTAGCCTTTACAGGGGAAATGTGGATCAATGACACCACCTATGCGGTAAAGCAAATTAAAGCGTCTATTTCTCCAGATGCCAATCTGAATTACATCCAAAATTTTTACTTCGAACATTATTTTGATCAGGTGCAAAATGAGGTGTGGATGCTGACAGAAGAACGATTAATCATTGAGTTTCGTCTGACGGAAGATTCAAAACTTCTTGGGATGTACGGTCGCAAATACAGCAAACGCAGTGATTTTGTGATTAATCAGGCCAAAGAAAATTTGTTTTACGCGACAAATTCCGTTGAAATGAGCGACAGTGCCAAAATTCGACCACAAGAGTATTGGCAAAACAATAGACCCGTTGTTTTAAATGTTCAAGAAAAACACATCGAAGAAATGGTGGATTCATTGAGTAAAACCAGTTTTTATAAGTCGATGAAGAAGTTCATTTACTTCGCTACCACTGGCTATTATCAGTTCAACAAAATCGAGCTTGGAAATGCGACCTCCTTAATCAGCGCTAATCCTGTTGAAAAATACCGCCTCGCCATGGCGCTCAGAACATCCAATGATTTTTCCAAGCGCCTAGAACTTGGTGGGCGTGTCGCTTACGGATTCGGAGATGATAAATTCAAGTATGCCGCCAAAATTCGGTATAACATCACGCCGAAAAAAAGAGGGATGCTCACGGGAATATATTCATACGATATTGAACAAATCGGGCAATCTCCAACTGCAGCTTCCATGGGTAGTACCTTTGCCACTGTATTTAATACCGCGCCTTTCGATAAATTGACTTTCGTCAATAAAATTGGCCTTAATTTAGAAAAGGACATAAAAAAAGACCTTATTCTTTATGGTGGGTGTGAATGGAAGAGTTATACGCCACTCGGACTAGCGAATTATCAACGCACTGTCAATTTCGACACTGTGAATGTTTCTAACATTAAAACGTTTGAATTTATTGGACGGATTCGATGGACAAAAGGAGAGGAATTTTTATCTGGTTATTTTGATCGTACCAGTTTACGATCTGTTTATCCGATCTTTTCCGTACAAGCCATTATTGGAATGAAGAACATATTTGGGAGTGAATACAATTATCAGCGTTTAGAGTTTCAAATGGAACACAATACGCAATTAGGTATTTTAGGACGGATGCGATACGGAGTAACCGCAGGATATATATTCGGTACAACCGCTTATCCTTTTTTAAAGGTGCATGAAGGAAATCAATCCCTATGGTTACTGACCAGTACTTTTAATAAATTAAACTTCATGGAATTCATCAGTGATAAATACATCACGGGGTTTGTTGAAAATCATTGGGAAGGATTGTTTTTTGACCGCATCCCACTCGTCAAAAAACTGAATTTACGACTTGTTTCCACCGGGAGAATTCTTTACGGTGACATCAGTCAAAAACATGAGCAAGCGATGTTAATTCCTGATTTTGTAAAGCGTTTTAATGGTGTGCCGTATATCGAGACTTCGGTCGGTATCGAGAATATTTTAAAAGTAATTCGAGTTGACCTTGTTTGGAGAATGACTCATCCGATTCCAGGACAAAGTCCATTTGGAATTCGTGCGCGTTATGCATTGAATTTTTAATACCTTCGTATCGTGAAATTATACACACAAAATATTCGTAAAACCTACAAAGGAAGACCTGTTGTTAATGGTGTTTCAGTTGAAGTCGAACAAGGAGAAATTGTTGGGCTTTTAGGTCCGAACGGTGCTGGAAAAACAACCTCTTTTTACATGATGGTTGGATTGGTTCGTCCGGATGAAGGACGTGTGTTTTTAGACGATGTGGAAATCACTAAACTCCCAATGTACAAGCGCGCTCAAATGGGCATTGGATACCTTCCTCAAGAAGTTTCTGTATTTCGGAATCTCAGTGTTGAAGATAACATCATGGCGATTCTTGAAATGACCAAATTGTCCAAAGAAGAAAGATCTGAAAAGCTGGAACAATTGTTAGAAGAATTTAGTTTGACTCATGTTCGAAAAAACCTGGGTAATCGTCTGTCTGGTGGAGAAAAAAGAAGAACGGAGATTGCCAGAGCCTTAGCAACGAATCCAAAATTTGTCCTATTGGACGAACCCTTCGCTGGTGTAGATCCAATTGCTGTAGAGGACATCCAAAGCATCATATCGGAGCTAAAAAAACGAAACATCGGCATTCTCATCACGGATCACAACGTTCAAGAAACACTTTCGATTACAGATCGAGCGTATTTGCTTTTCGAGGGAAGCATATTAAAATCAGGAACTGCCGAAGAATTGGCCTCAGATGAACAAGTTCGAAAAGTCTATTTAGGTCAAAATTTCGTGTTGCGAAAATAATTACCTGATTAAGGTCACAAATCCATCCACTGCCTGCCAAATGTAGGGCTTATCACATGATCGGAATTTCAGTTTGTACGAATACAATCCATCTTGACACAGCACTCCATTCAATTGACCATCCCAAGCTTGCATGGGATCATTGGTTTGAAAAATCAACTCCCCCCATCGATTATAAATACTGAATTCCCATGCGACAACATCAAAATCAGTTATTGGTTTGAATAATTCGTTGCGGTTATTCTGATCAGGAATAAATGTATTTGGAACATAAATCGAAAATGGTTCTACCATAACCGTACTTCTTGCCGTGTCTCGACAACCATATTGATTCGATACAATTTGTATAGGATAATCAGATCCTGAATTGACATAGTCATGTGTAAAGTTTGCCAAATTTGAGGTGTACTGATGGTGGTCAAACACGTATTGATAACTCACAGCTCCCTGAGATTGATCAATGAAGGAAACAGAATTTTTACAGACATCTACCTTGTCGGGATTAACCATAAATCCGGCGCTTGGAGAAGGATTTACCGTAACCAAATCTTGTTGCATTAGATAAAGTGTGTCCATACAACCGTATAACTGATATAAAGTTAAACTCACACTGTAATTACCCGGTGTTAAATAAATGTGATTGGGATTCACTGCTGTTGATGTGATGCCATCACCAAAATTCCATTGGTACTGAATCGGTACATCAGATTGACTCAGATTGACAAACTGAGCAACAGAAGGTGCACACTGGAGCGTATTGATGAACATAAAATCGATGCTAGCATGTCCGAAAATTTGGACTGTTGAACTCACCGTATCTGCACAATTATCATATTGTCCAATAAAGTAGACGGGCATTGAACCAGGCTGTGTGTAAGAAACATTCTGAACACTGAGATTCGCCGAGGTGCTTGGCGTCGCATTGTTTCCGAAATCCCATTGAAACGTAGCATTGCTCGGACCTGAAACAGTGGCTAAAAAATCAAATGCTTCATCAATACACAACGAATCAGTATGACTTATCGACATGACTAAGGGTTCTTTAATGGTTACTTGAACTTCGGAGGTATCTGAACACGTAGAAAAGGAACTAGCAATTAATTGAACGGTGTAAACACCAGGTGCTGGAAAGGTAAAGGTCGGCGTCGTTAAATTACTTTGTCCAACGCTATTCGATCCCAAACTAAAATCCCAAGAATAATTGATTGCCGAGCTAGAGTTATTGCCAAATGGGACCGTGAATCCGATACACTCCACCAATGGAGGAACAGAAATTATACTCGTTGGGACTTCGAAGATGAAAACAGAATCCACATAACTTAATTGACAAAATCCATCATCTGCAATAATTTCTACCGTATGAAATCCAGGTGTTGAATAACTCACGTTGAAAACGGAATTTCCAGTTCCAGACGTTTGACTCGCCGTCGGGTCTAATACCCAAGTGAGACTAGCAGCAGGATTGGATACATTGGCGATAAAGTCAAAGTTGTTTCCAAGGATGCACAAGGAATCTTGAGAAGTCCAAGAAACACTCAGGGGATTGTTCACAATAATATTCATGTAGGCAGTATCCGTGCATGGCATTCCAGGGTTCACGATTAATTGAACGTTGTAATTTCCAGGAGAAGGGAATGTGTAATTAGGCGCAAATTGCGCGCTGACATCATTGGTGATATTGGGAACGCCAAAATTCCAGGCATAGGATGTACCACCGTATGAATTATTGACGAATTGGACATTCAACCCTTGGCAATAAGAAAGAAACGTAGGTAATTGCGTTTGCAAAGGTAATAAGGCCTGCATCACAATGTTACAATCAAAGACACGGAATAAAAAATCTCGGATGGTTTGTCCTACCAAGACACCATTTCGATATTCCTTCACGCAAACGCCAACTACGAACAAACCAATCATGTTGGGATTGACGGTTAAAACTCCGCTTACTGGATCAATGACGGTGGATGATCCAGGACCCAAGGGTTGCAGCGCGTTGAACGTTCCGCCATTCCATTGCACGGGAAAATAAGGTGGAGCTGGTGCTTGTGTGGGCTGTGGCGCTGCAGAACTCGCTCCAGACCATGGTGTAACCAAAGAATATGCTAGAAAGTCTCCGTCCGGATCGGTGGCAATGTGATTAAAAACAAGCTCATCATTATTGCAAAGTAATACAGGTGGATAATTGGTGAACCGAGGACTACTATTTGCAGTAAATCCAGTGTCCGATCCCGGAACATGTGTGGTGAGTGTTATTCCTGTATCATCTGGAAACAATAAATTGGTGATACTTGGCCCCCGGCAGCAACGCTGATAAGAGACATCATATCCACCCGGTGATGGCGGTAAAGTAACAACAGTAGTATAGATGGCGCGTTCCACACAAATGTTATTTGGTGGAGTTGCACACGGATTATTAAAGTTAATGGGCAAAATGACACTTCCCGGAAAAGGGACTAGAATATTGGCGAAAAACACATTGTTTGGTTTGTAAATCGTTAGCGCAAGCGGGGCATCATATTGCGCACCTGATGAATTACAATCTCGGTATAGCGTGATGAAAAAACGGTACTGATTATTTCCTAAATAGTTGTAATAAATATCTCCACCAATAATATGCGAAGCATAGGTGTTGGTCATCATGAAAAAGGAAAAAATAAGGCAGAATTTCTTCATGTAGTTACTTAGACGCAAAAGTAGGTCAAATGTTGTCTTTTCTCAAATCTAAATCATTGATTTCGTATATCGAAAAGCCATAATTAAAATTGGTTTCATTGGTGATTTTACTTCCATCAATAATCTTACCGTGATTACCCTTCAAAAAGACAAGATTTTCCCCACCTATTTTGAGGGAAATTGATCCATAATACTCCTCTTTCGTTGGATGTTCAGGCCAACAGACATTGTAAATCGAATTTTTATTTGATTCATTCATTGTCACTAATATCGACGCAATGATGTCTTTTTGATGGATTAAATTGACAGGGGCTTGGCCGTTTGGGATGTCTCGTCCATGACGAAGGAAAAACCGAACTGGATGACGATTAGGGCCAATATGTCCGGCCAAGCGCAGTATGATATAGTTTAAAGGTTGTAGCGAACGTATTCGTTCTTCCATTTGAAAAACTAAATAATCTTTATTGATTGACGCCGATTCATTAACGATCGTTGAAGTATCTTCGTAAACTCCTGTGGAACTTGTGAAAACAATCGATTTAAAGTCCAAAGATTGCAGCAAATTTGACAGTGATTGAAGTGCCCCTTCAAATGGAGGCAAGGTTACGATAACCGCATCGAAATGCACAATTGGTAGCTCATTATCAGCCCAAGAAAGGACTCCACTGTTTTTTTTCAAGCGCAATGCAGAAATACCAGCTGTTTTGATGTCATTCAACTTTAGGTCATCAGATGAGGTCGCCCAAATAATTGCTTCCGTGCTTTTTAACGCTTCCGCAAGTGCCGTACCTAACCAGCCGTATCCTATAATTAGATAATTTTTCATTCCATGGTTAAACGCAAAAAACAAAAAAGAGTTTGTTTTTATTTACGGATATCATCTTTCTGTTTTTAACTTGTGAATTGTTGTGCTAACTTTGACCAAAATTTGTGAAATGAATGCTTTTGATGTAATTGTAGTAGGATCGGGTCCAGGTGGATATGTTTCAGCACTTCGTTGTGCGCAGCTAGGACTTAAAACAGCACTTGTAGAAAAATATAACACACTTGGAGGCACCTGTTTAAACGTAGGTTGTATCCCTTCGAAAGCCTTGTTGGATTCTTCTGAACACTATCACAATGCACAACACAATTTCAAAACTCATGGGATTGAAATTACTGGACTAAAAGCAAATTTGACCCAAATGATTAACCGCAAAAACGAAGTGGTGAGTCAAACCTGTGCTGGAGTAAAGTTTTTAATGGACAAAAATAAGGTAAGTGTTTTCCACGGACATGGTTCATTTGCAGATGCAAATTCCATTTTAGTAAAAGGG
Organism: Chryseobacterium gleum; assembly: GCA_945860065.1. Lineage (GTDB taxonomy): Bacteria > Bacteroidota > Bacteroidia > Flavobacteriales_D > Crocinitomicaceae > UBA952. The sequence continues at coordinate 45,756 of CAMAPI010000002.1, forward strand.
ATGGATGGTTCAGAAACGACCTTGCAAGGAAAAAACATCATCATTGCCACGGGTTCTAAGCCTAACTTTTTTCCAGGAATGGAGCCGGATAAGAAACGCATCATAACTTCAACAGAGGCATTAAACATGACCGAGATACCAAAAAGGATGTTGGTTATTGGCGGTGGCGTAATTGGTCTAGAACTCGGCTCTGTCTACGCAAGATTGGGTTCAGAAGTGGAAGTCATCGAATTCGCGCCAAGCATTCTTCCCACGATGGATGCCGGAATTGGAAAAGAATTTGCTAAGATTCTCAAAAAAGAAGGTTTCAAGTTTCATATGGAGCATCGAGTGGTGAAGGTCGAAAACACAGGTAAAAAAGTCGTTTTAACCGCTGAAAACAAAAAAGGTGAAACGGTAACACTGGAAGCAGATTACTGCTTAGTTGCTGTAGGTAGAAAAGCATATACGGAAGGGCTAAACCTAGACAAAGCAGGACTAGCAGCAACAGAACGTGGTCAAATTGAAGTGAACGACCATTTACAAACGAAAGTAGCGAATATTTTTGCCATTGGAGATGTCGTTCGTGGTGCCATGTTGGCTCATAAAGCAGAGGAAGAAGGTGTATTTGTGGCAGAAATGATTGCCGGACAAAAACCACATATCAATTACAATTTGATTCCAGGTGTTGTTTATACATGGCCGGAAATTGCTGCAGTTGGAAAAACGGAAGAAGAATTAAAAACCGCTGGAGTCACATATAAAGTTGGGAATTTCCCTATAAAAGCCCTTGGACGAGCACGTGCAAGCATGGATACAAGTGGATTTGTCAAAATATTAGCGGATGAAAAAACCGATGAGGTTTTAGGTGTTCACATGATCGCACCACGTGCAGCTGATTTGATTATGGAAGCCGTTACAGCTATGGAATACCGCGCTTCTGCCGAAGATATTGCACGTATTTGTCACGGACATCCAACCTATTCAGAAGCCATGAAAGAAGCAGCATTAGCCGCTACCGATAATCGGGCATTACACATCTAAAGAAGTTACGCTGAAAAAGCATCAGCAATGTGTTCAATACTTGTTTGATATTGATTGTGAACGATAGAGACAATGTCAAATCGGACATTTCTATCTATTTGATGCGTTTGAACATAACGATCAGCAACCGTTATTATTTGACGTTGCTTTGATCTTGTAACTGCGCGCCAAGGCTCCCCTATTTGACCAGTGCACCTTGCCTTGACCTCCACAATGACTAAATCGTCGCCATCTTCCAAAACTAAATCAACCTCATATTTTTTAAATCGAATATTCCGATCGATCAATCGATACCCCTTTTTACTTAAAAAAGCCAAGGCTTCATTTTCTCCCCACACTCCTAACTCCTCTTTTTTCATTTTCTTTTACTTAAATATACAATTTTCCCTCCGATATTCCGAGTGAATCAATCAAGCAATTATCTTTATGTTAAATTCGATCTATGTCTAAAATTCTACTGAAAAACATCAAAGGACTCGTACAAGCGGGTGAACAGATACCATCCGTAAGAAAAGGTGCTGAAATGAAGCAATTGGACATGATTGAAAATGCGTTCTTAGCGCTCGAAGATGGCGAAGTCATTGCCTACGGAACCATGCATGAGTGGGAAGGCATCATCGACTGGAGAGATGTCGAAATTGTTGACGCTGAAGGATGTTATGTTCTCCCGGCATTTATTGATGCACATACCCACACTGTTTTTGCAAAATCACGCGAAGAAGAATTTGTCGATCGGATTAACGGACTTAGTTACGAGGATATTGCTGCTAAAGGTGGTGGCATTTTAAATTCAGCCAGAAAATTAAGTGAGCTATCCGAAGATGAACTTTTTGAGGCAGCACAAAAGAGAATCGAACATATTATTCAATCTGGAACTGGCGCACTGGAAATCAAATCCGGCTACGGACTTTCCGTAGATGGAGAATTAAAAATGTTACGCGTTATTAAACGCTTGAAGGAAAGTATGCCCATTACCATAAAAGCTACTTTTCTAGGCGCGCACGCTTTTCCGGCTGACTATAAAGAAAATAAACGTGGGTATATCGACCTCATCATTCAAGACATGTTGCCACTGATTCAAAAGGAACAGCTGGCAGACTATATCGATGTGTTTTGTGAACGAAATTATTTTTCCGTTGCTGAAATGGAAGAAATACTTCGGGCAGGTATCGCTTGTGGACTCAAACCAAAAGTTCATGTCAATCAATTTAGTATTCTTGGCGGTGTTCAAAAAGCGGTTGAACTTGGTGCTATTTCGGTAGATCATTTGGAAGAAATCGACGAAAACGACATTGATGCACTGAAAAAAAGCAATACAATCCCTACCCTACTTCCAGGCTGTTCACACTTTTTATCTATTCCATTTGGAGATGCTAGACGAATAATCGATGCCGGACTTCCCCTAGCCTTAGCTAGTGACTACAATCCTGGATCCTCGCCAAATTATCAGTTAATGACCATCTTGTCATTGGCTTGTATTAAACAAAAAATGACACCAGAAGAAGCAATAAACGCACTTACTATAAATGCATCTGCAGCTTTAGAACTATCTGAAAGTCATGGGAAAATAGCAATCGGCAGAAAATCGCCAATCATGTTAACCAAAGAGATTCCTTCCTTGGCTTACCTTGCCTACGCTTTTGGTGAACAACATGTCCAACGAATGTTCATTTGATTCCATGTAAAAATGTACCTTTGAAGTTACGATGAAATACCTAATTCTACCTTGTATCATATATTGCACATGCTTTGTAGCGTTTGGACAAAGTTACTTTGCAGATCGGGAATTACTTTGGGAAATTTCTGGCAATGGCTTAAAACAAAAATCTTACCTATTTGGATCACTTCATTCGAATGATAAGCGCTTATTTCAATTGGCCGATTCCGTGTATACAGCAATGATTCATACTGATAAATTGATCCTAGAAACTGATGTTTTTGGATTATTCAATGAGTTAGACACGCGAACGAGCCTACCTACCACGCTGTATGACAAAATCGGGAATCCATATACCGCAGAAACCGAACCAAGTAAAACGTTTTACGGGGATGAGGACGGAATGCCACAATTCTTGGATGCCTATTTTCAGCAATTTTGTTTCAATGCAGCAAAAGGATTTATCCCGCTAGAATCTGTTAAGGAACAATACGAGTTGCTTTCAGATGAGTTTCAACTTTCCGATAAGCAACTAATTGATAATGCGTTAAATACCTTTACACACGAGCGATTAATCGACCTATATCTCAAAGGGGATCTAATCGCTATCGATAAATTCATGAAGGCGAACATGTCGATTCAAGAAGGACTATACGATGAAGTGATTACGAAACGAAATATTCGGATGTCACAAAAACTTGACTCTATTCTTCGATCCAAAACCAATTTTTTCTGTGCCGTTGGTGCCGGACATTTGGGGGGATCAAGCGGCATCATCAATCTTCTCCGATCCAAAGGATACAAAGTAAGAATGGTGACCTGGTATCACTCAGAAAAAGCCAGTAAAGATGAATTGAACGTTCGCTCTTTTAAAGAATTTATTTATCATGATCAAGAGTCAGGACTTGTCGCGAAATTACCCGGGAAGCCCATTACCATTTTAGAACCCGATGGAATCAAACGAATTGTTTACCGTGAACTTGGACAAGGGAATACGTATGAAATTTCGATTGTTCCAATCGATACGAATATAAGCCCAGAAGAGATTGCGGCAATTTATATTGCAACACCGCCAAATACCTCTATTCGTAAATTATTACTGGATGATGGACGCATTGTTTTTGAAGGATTGTCAAACACCTACCCGGAAGGCTTAAATTATGTGCAAATTCAATTTAGCCCAAATTACTACGCTGTCATTAAAACGTATGGGGGAAATAAATACATGCACTCAAACCGTCCAAATCAATTTTTTCTTAGAGTTTGGTTTGACTAGAATTTATGCCTTCTTTACCTTGCTACCAACAATACTCTTCAGATGAAATTTATTGATAACCTTGCTCGAAAAATTTTAGATAACTACACACAATTGGAAGAATTGGTGGTTATTTTACCTTCTGAAAGAGCTGTCAAATACCTTGGGAACGCCTTATTCAAACTCAACAATGGGCCATTAATTGCGCCGGAAATGCTTACCATTGACCGTTGGATTAAATCCCAATTCAACGAAATCATAGATCCAACCAGGTTACTCCTTGTCCTCTTTGAAAGTTACCTGCAAACAGAGGAGGGAAAAGGACAAAGTTTTGAATCATTTCTTACCTGGGGGTCCATCTTACTAAGTGATTTCAACGACTTAGACCGATACATGATTGACCAGGAACAAATTTTTAAAAATTTAAAATCCATAAAGGAATTAGAAAGCTGGCAAATTGACGAGGAAAACTACAGTGAATCTCAATTAAAATTCATGGCTTTTTGGGAACAAATCCCAAAATTGCATACCCAATTGATGGAAGAATTAACAAAGAGGTCTCAAATTACACTATCTCAAGCTTACCGTAAATTAGCGGAAGAGACCTCCACGTTGGTGCCGACAGGTAAGAATTATATTTTTGCCGGATTTAATGCCCTATCAAAAGCTGAACTTCAAATCATAAAGAATTTAATGAAGCGAGGAACTACGGAGTTTATCATTGACGCCGATGTTTATTACCTTGAAAATGAACAGCATGAAGCCGGTTCTTTTTTACGGAACGACCTCAGCTATTTGGATATGAAGCAAGCGAATTTTATCCAAAACAGCATTCAACATTCTCCCGTTGAATTTACGGTCATCGAATGCGCACAACATACAGGGCAAATCAAGGTTGCTGCAACAGAACTCGCAAAATTATCTGCTGCTGAATTAGACGAAACATTGGTATTACTTGCCGATGAGACATTGATTCATTCGCTAGTAAAAAATATTCCCGCAAACGTTGGTAAAGCGAATATTACCCTTGGACTACCCCTACAACAAACACCGGTGAAGTCTTGGGTTGATTTATTATTTACCATTCAAGAAAACAAGAAACGATTCCGCACAAAAGCAATCTACTTTAAAGATTTTCAACGAATTCTGAACCATGTTTTTTGTTTAGCTTGCCTTCCGGAAGAAGAAAAAAAACGCTTGTCTTCCATCGAACAAGACAGCATTCGAAAAAACAAAGTTTTTCAATCTATTGACCGACTAAATCTTCCGCCCAAAGCAAAAGAACTTTTTGAATTAATTACAGAAGATTGGTCAGAAGATTGGCACAACGCTTTATGGAAAATTAGGCAACTTAATGCTTTATTTACCAACGATTTTCAACAAATTCATGAATTTGAAAAAACGGCTGTTCAAGTTTTTGATCAATCGATGCGTGGATTCGAGTCCTTACTCAAAGAGGGCATTCCATCCATGGAACTGCGAAGTTTCAAATTATTGTTAAATCAACATTGGTCCTCAGCAACTATTGCATTTCATGGAAATCCAACAAACGGTTTGCAAATCATGGGCTTACTAGAAACCCGGATGATTGATTTTAAAAACCTCATCATTCTTGGATTGAATGAAGGAAAACTTCCGAATAACAATCCAGTTCGCACCTTGATCCCCATGGATTTACGCGCTGCTTTCAAACTCCCTTCAACGCGCGAAAAACAAGGCTTGTTCGCACATCACTTTTATCGACTTTTACATCATGCCGAAAAGGTCTTGGCAACCTATACCGCAGCAGCTGAACAAATTGGCAGCAATGAAGCAAGTCGCTATTTGATGCAAATAGAGATGGAATTATGCAAAGTGAATCCAGCCATACAGTGGAAAAAATCATATTACCATATTCCTTTCACTGAAAAAGTAGCATTGAACACCACACAAATTCAAAAAACGCCTGAAGTTTTGAATCGCATTCATGATTTTTTAGAAAAACCATTGTCTGCATCGGCATTAAATAAATACATGCTTTGTCCATTGGACTATTATTACCGTTATTTAGTCGAATTTGGTGAGGATAAAGAAGTTGAAGAAGAAATCGAAAATCACACTTTTGGTAGCATCATTCACACAACCCTAGAAGACTTATTTAAACCCTACGCTCAGCGAGACAAGCAAGGAGTATTTGTTCAGCCAGCACCACCGCCAGTGAGGGAAAAAGATGTCTTAAGAATGCTGGATACATTTAAAAAACACATTTATAAAGGATTTTTAGATCATTTTGATCAAGATGAATCGCTCTTTAAAACAGGAAAAAATCGCTTGAGTTATGAGATGGCTGTTGAGATTACTAAAAACGTTTTACAAAAAGAACTGGCATTTGTACAAAGCCTGAGTGAGCCATTATATATCGAACAAATCGAAGCTGAAATGCATACCGAAATGATGATTCCTTTCGGAGACGGTGAAAAGAAAGTGCGTTTCAAAGGATACATTGACCGTATTGATCGAATTGGAAATAGTTACCGGGTTATTGATTACAAAACAGGAAAAGTAAAGAAAGAGGATGTTGTATATCAAACATCGAATAAAGGATTGATTCCTTCCTTTCTCAAATGCAAACATGCCTTTCAATTATCACTCTACTGTTTATTTTTCAAAGATCAATATGGTGCGTTGCCGGATGAAGCAAAAATAACTTCACTTATTAATCTGAAGGAAGACTTTAACCTAACGGTTAAAAATGGTGAATTATCAGATATGGTTCCAATAATACATGAATTATTAAGTGAAATACTCGTTCACTTGTTTGATGCTAATCAACCATTCGAGCATAATCCCGATGCTGATTATTGTCAATATTGCTCTTAAACAAAAAAACCTGAAAAGAAAAAAAGGGATACATCCGCTTTAGCTCTTTTCAGGTTACTGCAAGTTAAATAAAACCAAAACTGAACAAACGTTTTTGTTCCGCTTTTTTTAAGACGTAATACCCTCGATGAAAGTTGCCTCAGTATTATTAATATAATTCAGCTTTCAATGCCGTTCGGTAATCAATCATTTCTTCACGATTGATTTTGTGATCCGCATTTTTCAATAAATTCAATAAATACGATAAATTTTCTTTTTCTTCGATTTCAATCGGATATTCATTGCCCTCCTCGTCTTCATCATATTGAGCTTGAACATCAAAACTCTCGTTTTCTTTTAAAAACTCATAAGTTAAACGCAATAATTTAACGACCAAAGGATCTTGCTCCAACAACGCTAATTCGCGTAATGCTTTTAAATCCTCCACTAAATTTGATGCAGTCACACCGCTCTTTTCAACATTTGCGATGATGGCATCTAATTTTTGATTCGCTATTCCAGTTTTCATGTAGTCATTTTTGTGAGGCAAATTTAATGGAAATCATTGAAATATTCATGCATCCAAGCATAACAATTCTGCAAAAGCCGTTTTCCAAGCAAAAAGAAATCCTATTTTTGTTTTATGGATTTCTTTATACAAGCATTTAGTATTGGGTTTTTGCTAAGTGTGATGGTTGGCCCTATCTTTTTTCTTTTACTTGAGACGAGTATTACAAAGGGATTTAGGTCTGCACTTGCCTTGGACTTTGGTGTACTCGTAAGTGATATTATTTATGTGCTTATTGCGGTGATGTTCGTCGAACAAATAAAAGGGTTGATTGCAGGGAATAAACTCATGTTCAGCATTATTGGAGGTGGCATTTTTGTGATTTATGGTGTCATCAGTTTGGTGAAAAAAGTGGCCATTTTGGATAACCAAAAATTAGAAGGCATGGATGCAAGTCAAGAAATCAGTCGCCAACAAATCCACACAAAAGACTATGTCTTTCTTGGCTTGAAAGGGTTTTTATTGAATTTCGCCAATCCAATGGTCATCTTTTACTGGGTGAGTGTTGCCTCGGTGGCAAACAACGCCGTTCCAGATGAAAACAGCACTACTTGGGCATTTTTGTTTTTGGGAGTCGTTTTACTTACCTTTTTTAGTGTGGATGTATTAAAAATAATTGCGGCAAAGAAAATCCGACCTTTGGTCAATCAAAACTTGTTGAATGGCTTAAATCGTCTAATTGGTATTGTATTTACCTTATTTGGCTTCTTTTTGATCCTTCAATTCTTTTTAAAGAAATAAAGTACTATGAAACAGATTTTATTTCTATTGTTCTTCTTTGGAATCAATCAAGTCTACGGACAAAATGTACTAAAAGAAAATCTTGGGCCAAAGGTTCGCCTATATTGGGACGCTGGAAACAAACGACTGCAAGCGATTGGAAGTTATTTCACAAGTAGCGCAACGCCCAAAACGACAGAAAAACATGGTAAATGGACATTCTATACCTACGACGGGCTCTTAGAAGAAGAAAGTAATTATTACCGTGACAGACTGCTAGGTAAACGGGTTTTTTATTACCCTAACAAACAAATGAAAGAAGAGTCCTACTTTAAATTTAATGTCCCGGATAGTTTATTCTTTCAATGGAATCAAAATGGAAAACTAGTGACCAAAGGTCAATTTGAATTAGGTAGTCCGATAGGAGAATGGCATTATTATTTTGATGACGGTAGAGAAAAATCGATTGAAAAAGTCGTGAATGACACCGTTTATCTTATGTCAAGCTGGGAAGAAGACACGAACCATCTTCAAACTGTTTACGAAGGAAATGGCGTGATTGAAGAACGTTATGTGAACGGTGTGGTAAAAGCATCCTACACCTTTAGAAACGGATTAAAAAACGGGGTCTTTGAGGAACGCACAGCGAATGGAGTTTTATCTGTAGGTGGGTCGTTTAAAGATGGGAAAAAGAACGGTACATGGGAATTTTATGAATTTCAAGGAATCTTAGAAAAAAGGATAACTTACAAATCGGACTCCTTAGACGGTGCTTATTTAGCCCTTACTTTAACGGGCGATACAATCACGTCAGGAACTTACGAGAACGGTCAGAAACAAGGATTTTGGATTTGGAATACACCTGAGCATACGATTGAAATGAGCGGGTTTTTCAAGCAAAACGTGCAAGATAGTATTTGGCACTATTATTTTTCGTCAGGAGAACTCTCTTACATAGCGCATTTTAAAGATGGACAGCGAACGGGAGAATGGAATTATTATTATCAAAATGGAGCCTCCTATCGAAAAGGAAACTATTCTAAAGACCAAAGAGAAGGGAATTGGCAAACGTGGTATGAAGATGGTGTGCTTTTGATGAATGGCAATTACGAGAAAGGAAAAGAAGAAGGACCCTGGTATAATTACTGGGAGAATGGCGCATTGAAAAATAAAGCAGCATTCAAACATGGATTAATGGATGGAGGTTGGGTTTCCTACACACCGGAAAGTGTTCTTTCCAACTCTGGGACCTATAAAAAAGGGTATAAGGTAGGTGTTTGGTATACTTACTACAACAATGGACGACTCAAAGAAAAAGTACATTATAAAGTATTTACCGAAAAGAATGTCACAAGTGATATGGCCATCATGGGCTTAAAAGAAACAGTCAGTGATTTTCATGGGGAATTTGAGGCATACTCTCAGAAGGACTTTCAACTAAAATCGGAAGGAAAGTACCATAAAGGGATGAAACATGGTAAATGGATTGACTATTATCCCGGTGGAGTAGTTCCAACCATTGTATCCGAATACCGTTTCGGAAAATTAGATGGTGTTTTTGAACAACGTGATCCTCGTGGAAGGTTGATGTATGAAATACACTACAAAAATGGATTAAAACATGGTTCCTTCCTGATTTTCGGGGAAAATGGAAACATCGTCTCTCAAAAAGAATTTAGGTTTGGGAAACAGATCTCTACGAACGGAAAGAGTGAATTATTTACTCCCTAATCCTTCAATAAAAAGTGTTAATTCAATAAAATCGTCTACGCTTAGCCTTTCGGGTCTTTGAGTAACGAACTTATCTGGGAGTTGTGCATCTTGTGTGAGCGATTTAATAGAATTTCGAAGTGTTTTTCTTCTTTGCTGAAATGCCGTTTTGACAACGCGCATAAATAACTTTTCATCACAAGGCAATGACTCTCGCTCATTTCGCACACAGCTTATAACACCAGACTTCACTTTTGGAGGAGGAATAAACACATGTTCATCGACCGTAAAACAATAGGTGATGTCATAAAAGGCTTGCATAAATACACTGAGAATACCGTATTCTTTTGTTCCCGGTTTTTCAGCAATCCTCACCGCAACCTCTCTTTGGAACATCCCCATGATTTCAGGGATTTGATTTCGGTGTTCTAGACACTTAAATAAAATTTGAGAGGAAATATTATAAGGGAAGTTACCAGCAACGATGAATGGCTCCTGCCCCATTATTTCTGTCAAATCTTGACGTAAAAAATCGGCAAGGATGATGCGCTCACCCATCAAAGGATACTTTTTATGTAAATATTTAATAGATTCAGCGTCAATATCCACCAAGTGCAAATCGATTCCATCATGTGACTTTAGGAAATCTGTCAAGGCGCCCATTCCTGGACCAACCTCTAGTACACGCTTACATCCACGGTGAAAAGTTACTTGATTAGCAATTTTTTCACAGGTCTCAAGATCTTTTAGAAAATGTTGTCCGAGGTGTTTTTTAGGTTTAACAATCATGATGCTTTGAATTCTTCTATGACCGTTAATAAGGTTCTAAATGCCGCGAATTTTCCACCATAATGTTGAGCATGGTTCTGTTGCAAACTTGGAGCATATTTCTCTTGGTATTCATCCATCTTTTCCTGGCTAGGTGCCAAATACAAAAATGAGTAAGCAGCCCCACCATCCTCTTCACCTTGAATTCTAGAGATGCGGCATTCTAGAAAACAACCTGTTTTCATTACCTGAGGAATGTGTGTTTTACGCATCCAATCAAGCCAATTCGATTCGATTTCTCGATCAATGCTTACCGTTACATTATATAGTACCATGATGCAAAATTAAAAAACTTGAGAAGATACTTCTAGATTGACATACAATAAACATGAATTTCTTCGTTTTATGAAGAGAATTGCAAAAAACCCTATATTTGAACCTATTAAATAACAAAAACTATGAAAAAACTTTTGATTCTTTCGCTTTCAATATTCTTATTGAATGCTGCGTCTTGGGCACAGTCTTGTACGCCAGGAGCTAACTACGTGGATTCAACCTACGGTGTTTGGCCAGATACCACTCAGAACTTACCGCCAGCACTTGTAAATGTTGCTTATTCTGCGGACGTTAATTTTAAGGTTCCAGCTACAGTTACCGCTGAACTTGACCCATCAGGAAATTTTGTGGGTTCTCCGATCCAAGGATTTACCGTAACCGGTTTAACTGGACTTCCATCCGGATACAACTACGCTTGTAACATTAGCAGTTGTACGTATGCCGGTGGTGCGAATGGATGTGCGAACATCTATGGGACAACTGCTACGGCAGGAATCTACCCAATTATCATCGAAGTGAGTGCAACCGTATTGGTAACTCTTTTCCCTGGTTTACCTCCAACTCCTGTAACTCAAGGTGTTTCTTTCCCTGGATACAAAATTGTAGTTGGATCTGCAGGGGTTATTGAAGGAGTAATTGCTCCTATCTCTGTGAGTCCAAATCCAGCTAATTCAATTGTAACCCTGAATGGAATCACATCAGCAATGAATGCTACAGAAGTAGTATTAACGAATGTTGAAGGAAAAATGATTGAGAAAAGAAATTTAACAACTAACGCTAATTTGACGTTTGACTTAAACGGATTAAATACTGGAATCTACTTTATTCACGTGGCACATGCTAACGGAGTAGAAATCGTTAAATTCTTGAAGAACTAAGAATAACCTTTCTAAATGAAAAGGGGAACTTCAATTGAAGCTCCCCTTTTTTTATTTATAGAAATGCATTTCTGAAATGTACTTGTAGACTGGCTCCGTAAGTAAGTAACGAACGTCTTTTCCTTCCTTAATCGATTGACGGATGAAACTAGCAGAAACCTTCATAATTGGTGCATCGTCACAGAAGATGACCTTTTCGGTATTTCGGTATGGATGATCAATGGTCCCTTTTTGTGCGACAACCTCTGCTTCTTCTGAGCTGGTTAGTACACGTGGATACACATAAATCATATGTTTAGCTAAAATCACTTCATGATTGTACCATTTGTGAAAGGTGCGCAGGTTGTCTTCGCCCATGATCAACGAAAAGGTGTGCTGTGGAAATTTCTCTTGAAGATGCGTCAGGGTTGAAATCGTATAATTTGGTTTCGACAAATGAAACTCGATATCTGAAGCACGCAATTTAGAATTGTCTTCTATGGCCTCTCGGACGATGTTTAAACGATGTGAGTCCTTTAATAAAGTGGATTTATCCTTCAGTGGATTTTGAGGTGTTACCACCATCCAAACTTGGTCAAGATCAGTATGATCTGCCATATAATTCGCGATGATTAAATGTCCGACATGAATCGGATTAAATGTCCCGAAGTAAAGTCCTATCTTCATAATTCTATAAACCTAGATATCGTGGAATGAATTGCTTGAATTGCCAACTCTAACTGATTATTTACGACAATAACATCAAAATCTTTTGACTGTTCTATTTCTTTTTCTGCTTTTGCGACACGCATGGCAATTTTATTGATAGAATCCGTATTTCTGGATTTGAGCCTGCGTTCAAGTTCGTCCAAGGAAGGTGGCTGAATAAAGACGCTTAACGCTTTCTCTTTCATGATTTGTTTGAGGTGAATTCCTCCGACAACATCCACATCAAAAATAACGATTTTGCCTTCTTTCCAAATTCTCGCAAGTTCAGATTTAAGCGTGCCATAGAACATGCCCTCGTACACTTCCTCCCATTCGATAAAAGCATTTTCTGCGATTCGCTGCTCAAATCCTTCTTTTCCTAAAAAGTAATAATCTACCCCATTCTTTTCCAAACCTCTTGGTTCACGGGAACATGCGGAGATAGAAAAAGCAAGTTGAGGCATTTCATTTAACAGCGCTCGGACTATTGTCGTTTTACCTGCTCCACTTGGGGCCGAAATAATGATGCATTTTCCCTCCATATTTAGTTCTTTACAAGGTATTTAATACCTGTTCCTTCATTTTTTCAAGGTTGTCTTTCATATCAACCACGCGTTTTTGAATGTCTGCATGATTACATTTACTTCCAAGCGTATTAATTTCTCGTCCCATCTCTTGACAAATAAATCCCAATTTCTTGCCATTTCGTGAAACAATCATGGTGTTCAAGAAATAATCTAAATGATTCGTTAAACGCATTTTCTCTTCGGAAACATCTAATTTTTCAAGGTAAAAAATCATTTCTTGCTCCAAGCGGTTTTCATCAATTCGAACATCAGACAAGTCAGTAAGGGCTTTGAAAATTCGTTCTCGAATGACGATAATTCGTTCTGGTTCAAAAACAATAATTTCTTGGATTCCATTTCGAATGGACTCAATCTTCTCTGTAAAATCCCTATTCAAGGCCTGTCCTTCTTGTTCACGAAACTGTGTAAGCTTTTGACAAGCACTTGCCGCCAAGTCCATTATGAAGGCCTTCTCATCGTCGCTAATTTCAGGTGCTTGTTGATTGAGTACTTCAGGCATTCTTAGCACCATGGATAAATAATCCACCGGAGCTTCTCCCCACGATTCATTTAGGGTTTTCAGTTCGTTAAAATAATTTGTAGCTAATTCAGTGTTGATTAGGCCATTTGATTGATCGCTTTGGCTTTCAATATAAATACCAAAATCGATTTTACCTCTGTCCAATTGCTCCCCAAGTAATTTTCGGAGTTCTGATTCCAACTCTCTGTAAATCGTTGGAATCCTTAAATTTAAGTCTAAACCCTTGCTATTCAATGAACGAATTTCTATAGATACTTTTTTTGATTGGTATATGCCATTGCTTTTTCCAAATCCTGTCATCGATTGCAACATATGTATGCGTTTTTAAGTTAAGTAATTAAAATAAACTAGTCTTCAATCAATAAATCGGCATCAATTCCTTCGTTTTGTTCTTTAATAAAACATGCGATTTCACTCATGATTTGACGTTTTTGTCCATCTTCGTTCATTGATTCTTCTACATATTCTTTTAATAGTAGTTGGGATTCAAGTAGTTCATGCTCAGCAAAAGGTCCTTGCATATTTTCAATGATGGTTAAACATTCCAAGGCTTGCATAAAGTCGCCGGTAGAAGCAAGCATAACGAAGAATGGCAAATGTTCATCATAGGTCATTTTTGAATTCCATATGCTTGTTAATACCTTTTGACGGAGTAAAGGTTCCTTTTCTTCCGTTAAAAATTGAATAAAAACAGCTTTCGCCTGAATTTTTTGAATATCTGACAAAAATCCCAAAATGGCTTTTTCAATGCTTAACTCACAGCTTCTCAATTTCTCGAAAATAATAGGCAAAAGGGAAATATCTCCCTGTTGTTCGAATAGTTTAAGCGCCGCAAGAACATCTGTTTCAACATTAGATTGAAACTGTTTTAAGGCCTCGGAAAGCTTCACTTTTTTTGACTGCATGCTTGATTTTTGTGCAAAGTTACAAAATACCAATGACCGCATCTACTTCCTAAGATGTCTGAACAAGACAATTATGAAATTTTCATTGTTTAAAAGTTCATACAACGATTGAATTCCGCTTGCTGATCTTTTCGAAATTTGTACCAAAGCACTTTTATTATGAAAATTAGGACTCTAATCATTACTGCGTTACTCGCGACTCTCGGAATTAGTTCTTGTGTTGCCCCGAAGAAATATAAAGAATTGGAATCAAGAGAAAAAGCTTGTTCAGAAGAACTAGCTAAATATAAAAAGAGTTCAAGTGATTTTGAATCTTTATCTAAAGATTTACAAAACAAATACAATCTTGCGTCACGCGATGTAAGCAAGTTAAAGCAAGACACCTCAGCAACCGGTATTGCAATGAGGCTTATGCAAAGAGATTATGAGCAACTTTTATCTCAACACGAATCATTGGAGAATTCATTCAATAAAATGAAGAACCTGAGTGCCAAAGAAACCGCTGAATTACAAACGGAATTGGAAAATACGAATAAGGAATTACAGCGAAAAGCGGATGCTCTTTTGAAATTAGATGAAGAGTTGAAAGCGAAACAAAAATTACTTGAAGAACGTGAGAAACGGGTAAATGAGTTAGAAGAGGCTATTCGTAAAAAAGATGCTGGAATTCAATTATTAAAAGCCAAAGTGGCGAATGCTTTGCGCGGTTTTGAAAATAAAGGACTTACTGTCGTTCAAAAAAATGGAAAAATCTATGTCAGCCTAGAAGCAAAATTATTGTTCAAATCGGGTTCAACCTTTGTAGAGCCAGAGGGAAGAGAAGCATTGATTCAATTAGGACAAGTGTTAGAAAGTGAGAGGGACTTAGAAATTGTTGTGGAAGGACACACCGATACGGATAAATTATCGAGTCCGAATTCACCAAAAAACAACTGGGAACTTTCTGTACTTCGTGCAACTTCGGTAGTGGAAATTCTTTTAATGAATTCAACGATGTCGCCAATTCAAGTAATGGCTGCTGGACGAGGCGAATTTCATCCAGTTGATGTGAATGATAAGGCAAAAAATCGACGCATTGAGGTGATTATTTCGCCAAACCTAAACGAGTTGTTCGAGATTATTTCTAACGATTAATCCGCAAATAAATTTGTGGTTGTGCAACGATCGCTATTTACGAGACTTCTTTTATCGGATGACATTAACATGTCCCGATAAATCCTCAAATATTCCTTTGCCTATTTCATAAACGAAATACCA
Organism: Chryseobacterium gleum; assembly: GCA_945860065.1. Classification (GTDB taxonomy): domain Bacteria; phylum Bacteroidota; class Bacteroidia; order Flavobacteriales_D; family Crocinitomicaceae; genus UBA952. The sequence goes on from CAMAPI010000002.1 coordinate 61,465, forward strand.
AGAATACGTGCCAATTTGAACGGGGACTCCTTGAAAAGTGCCATCCCATTTGAAATTTAAATCCGTTGATTCGAAAATAAGTTCGCCCCAACGATTGTACAGATAAAAATGGCCGCTCATCAAGCCTGTGAATTCTCCGTAGAAAAATTCATTGCAGCCGTCGTAATCTGGTGTAAAGGAATTTGGGAAATAAATGTAGCGCTCTGGTATGACACTGATCCACTTGCTGATGCTATCACTGCATCCTTTCTGATCTGTTGCAACTAGCGTCACGAGATAATCTCCAGGAGCTGTAAAAATGTGTGTTGGATTGACCAAAAATGAATTTGTGGATCCATCTCCAAAATCCCAAACATACGCCCAAGCATTTTGTGACTGATTTAAAAAGGAGGTGCTAAGGTTTTCCGTTGGGTAATGTGTCATCAACCAAAAATCTGCCATTGGTTTGACAACTTGAACAACTACGACGCCCGTCACATAAAATGTCTGACATTCATCTGAAACTTGCACAAAAAATGAGGTGGTTGAAACTGGCTTGACCCAAATGCCATTTGTGGTTTGATTCGTTTGTGTCCAAAGGTAATAGTAGTTTCCGAATCCACCACTGGCATTGGCGAAAACAAAAGCACTGTCGCCAGGACAAATCTGCAATGGGCCGTTAGTTTGAACTGTCAAGGGTGGACTCGTAATGGTATAAAGAATCGAATCGAAGGCAACATTTCCACAGTTATCACTGACTGTGATGACATAGTTTGTTGTTATCCCAGGTGAAACGGAAATAGAATCCGTCCAATTGAAAGGAATCCCATTCGCTGTCCATTGGTAATTATATGCCCCGGTTCCGCCAGAGGCGATAACACCGAAATCCTGAGGCAAGAAGGGACATATTTCTGTTACATCGTTACTAACCGCTATCGTAATCGGTGGATATTGTGGAACGGTTACGACAATTGAAGCAGAAACGGGTGAACTTGAACAAGCATCACTGACTTGAACATTAATGGTTTGAGTAGACGTTGGTGTGAAATTAATGGAACTAGTTGTTTCCCCGGTACTCCAAGTGTATTGATATGGTGTGACGCCACCACTGACATTCGTTGTTAAGTTTATCGGGTCTCCTGGACATGCAATCGTTGCTCCGTTAATGGCAACAGTCAGGAGTGGGACGTCTTGGATGTACAAAGTCACAACGAGCGGTGTAATATTTCCACACGGATCACTAATAGGGAAAGTCAAAACAACATTTTCCAATCCTTCTGTTAAATTGTCGAAAAGCGCATTTAAGGTAAAAGTTGTCGTCGTTTGACCAGCATTAAAAGTTATGCTCGTTGGGACACCCGTATAATCTTGTCCGTTTGTCGCTGTTCCACTCACTTGAACGGGAATAGTCAGAGAAGAAGCAGTATTATTTTGACGCGTTAGCGTCACATCTGCCGAAACACATCCTTCCGCAAGCCAATCAGGATTGGTATATACTTGCTGAGATAAAGTATAATCTATATCAATTGGCGTTTTCGTAGATAAACTGTTTGCCTCTAAGAACATTCCAGAATCCCATTGTGCATCACCAGCATCCGCAATCGCAATAATCAAGTGATAGGTTTGTCCACACTGAACTTTCGATACAGCTTCTAAAACCTTTGTATATCCATCATATTGAATGTACTGAGGACTATTATTGTAAGGAGGAGAATTCCCGTCTCCATTAAACGTAAAAAATTGTTGATTCGTTTGGGCGTTTACGTTGTTGATGGAAACAATACCTCCACCATTAGGCAAACTCGCGATATTTTGCATACCGACAATTCCCGGACCAGAAATGAAGAATCCAAACACATCATTGTACCCTGAATTATTTGGCGGAGCAAACTCTGGGTATTCATCCGAACCGAAAACATATTTAAAACGGACAGTATCCGCATACGGAATGAAATCGAATTCTAAGATTGCTGCGTTAAACGTTTGCGTCCCCCCTAAAACTTGATTGGTCAATAAAGTAGAGCCGGGCGCATTATTATCCATTCCCGCATTGCTTTGATTATTTGGACCTTGTGGGCCGCTGCTTGTTGCTTGAACCGTTCCTGTGGTCATCACAATTCCTTGTGTGATTCCTAAGGTAGTATTGTTTGCTGTAAACTGCCCAATGCCGCCAGGACTCCCATTATACATCACATTGGAAACAGTTACTCCACTGCCCAAAAGTACATTTTGAACGAGTCCTTGAGGAGATAAACTGGTATTCGTAATCAACTGGCCAAAAGCCAATGAATGCATCGCAATAGCAAGCAAAGCCACAAAAAATTTACCGATCATCATTATCTACCAAAGGTAGAACGTATAAAAGCGGAAATCGTTGTGAAAAAAGGATTTATTTTTCAAAAAAAAGGATGCCTGAGCATCCTTTTCAAAATTATTCTCAATATAATATTATCTTTTACGAAATACTAGGGGTTGAAATGTCATCCACACTAATGGCAGCACAAATAAAATTGGTACTGCGGCTATAGGTAAAAATGTTGTGTCGATTTCGGTATTTGTGTACTTAATAGGAATACCCAAACTTGCCATTGCAAGAATTGATACCGTACCATTCAATATGAATAAACCTATTTTATTCCATTTCAAATAAATAAAATGGCTCAAAATGGAGAGTAATAGTGTTATAATAAAATAATAGGCTATTACTTTCCAAATTGGAAGTATTTTATATGTCTCATCAAATTCAAATGAATAGAAAAAATTCAAATAAGTTCCAATTGCAATAGAGGCAAAAGACGCGCTCAATAAACTAAATATTAATGTCTTTCTCATAACTTATTATTTTTTCTGAACGGGTAAAGTTGCAGTAATTTTGAGGATATCCGCAACATCGTTTCCTTTTTTGCCGACATTATATTCCGTTCTGTTTACGCTAAATTTAGCAATAAAAGTTCCTTTACTTCCCTTTTTCGAAAAGGTAAAGGGAATGGTAACTTCTTTAGAAACCCCGTGCATCTCGAGCTTTCCAATGGCTTTGAATCCTACATCTGTTTTTTCAATCTTCGTAGATTCAAATTCTATGTAGGGATATTTTTCCGCATGAAACCACTCATCACCGCGCGCATGTTTATTTTGAAGTCCATTACCTGTATTAATGGATTCCACTTTTAATTTAAAATTAAACTTTGCGGCTGATACATTTGCTGGATCAAAGACAAGGGATCCAGAAATATCGTCGAAGGTCCCACTGACATCCTTATTCGAAAACGTTACTTTGTGCGTCTCGAGAATTTTCCATCCTTGTCCAAAACTGGACAAGGAAAGAAACAATATGAAAATAAAACTGAAACTTTTCATGGAATGATGATACTCAGAATTAGTTTTTAGAAACTTCTAAATCTGCCATTAATTTCACTTCGTCTGACAAACCAGGTCCAGCTTGACCTACACCGAAATCAGAACGTTTCACAACACCCGTGATTTGCAAACCAGCGACATCATTTCCAGCTCTGTTTTTTGCCGTTCCAGTGTGCGTCCCAACAAGCGAAACCGCTTTCGTTACACCGTGCATCGTGAAATCACCAACGATTGTATAGTTATTTCCTTTTGCTTTTTTCACTGAAGTACTTTTGAAAGTCAATGTTGGGAATTTTTCCGCATCAAAGAAGTCAGCTGTTTTCAAGTGATTGTCGCGCATTTCAAGTCCAGTGTTTACTGAATTCGCTTGAGCCGTCATCTCGATGCTTGCTCCTGTAAAATCTTCGTTTGGTGTACTGATTTTTACATCAAAACTACCGAACTGACCATGAATATCTGTAATCCCCATGTGGTTGATTGCAAATCCTAAACGAGAGTGAGCATTGTCTATTGACCAATTAGCTACTTCCAATGCCGCGAAAGAAAACAATGCAAACGCAGCGAAAAATGATAAAACTACTTTTTTCATACTTTTTTATTTTTTTGATTATAACAATTAATAAGCTTCAAAGTTTGCGCTTTTACTTGAATTTTTTCTTGACGTAGGTTAATAGATTGAAAAAAATATCCGTTTTTGCCTATTCCTTTGGCATTTGTAGCGCGCCTAGTTTTTCGAATGCATCTTTGATGTGACGTATTGGTTCAATCACTAAACGCAACTTATCGTTCTGCTGAACCAAGCGATATCCCGACTGGTGCTTCATAATCGCATTCAAGGTAAAGGTAAATGCTTCTGTTTCGAAGAAAGTAGACTGTGGATTAGCGATGAAATAACCAACTAATTTCTCCGATTTTATCACGAGTCTTTCCAATCCCAATTCCTCTGCCAACCAACGTAATTCAAAGGAAAAGAGTAGTTCTTTTACCGCTTTTGGAAGAGGACCAAATCGATCGATGAGTTCTTTAGAGAATTGATCCAATTCGGTTTTGTTTTTTAGGCTATCCAAGGATTGATATAGACTCAAACGCTCTGCTACATTGTTAACGTAGTCATCTGGTACTCGGACTTCCATGTCTGTTTCAAAGATGCAATCTTGCACATAAGAGGATATAAATTGGTCAGTATTCCGATCATCAAAGAGTTCTTTGAATTCGCTTTCTTTCAATTCCTGCATGGCTTCATTGAGGATTTTTTGATACATCTCGAATCCTATTTCTGAAATAAATCCACTTTGCTCCCCACCTAACATGTTTCCAGCTCCTCGGATGTCTAAATCTTTCATTGCAATGTTGAATCCTGATCCTAAATCGGAGAATTGCACCAGTGCTTCCAGTCGTTTTCGAGCTTCGCTAGTTAACACACTATACTTTGGTGCTACTAAATAGCAGAATCCTTTTTTGTTCGATCGTCCTACCCGACCGCGCAATTGATGTAGGTCACTGAGTCCAAATTGATGTGCATCGTTGATGATGATCGTATTCGCATTCGAAATGTCAATTCCGGATTCAATAATGGTGGTCGCCAGCAAGACATCGTATTTCCCTTCGATGAAATCCATCATGATTTTCTCAAGCTGTTTGCCGTCCATTTGACCGTGACCAATTCCAACCCGTACTCCTGGACATAAGCGTGTGATCATTCCGGAGATTTCACGAATATTCGATAAGCGGTTATTGACGAAAAACACTTGTCCTCCGCGAGAAACTTCATAAGCAATGGCATCTCGGATCATTTCTTCTTGAAAGGAAACGATTTCTGTTAAAACGGGTTGACGATTGGGAGGCGGCGTATTAATGATACTTAAATCACGTGCGCCCATCAAGGAGAATTGCAAGGTTCTTGGAATCGGAGTCGCTGTTAATGTTAAGGTATCAACTGTGGCGCGTATGGTCTTTAATTTATCTTTGACGGAGACTCCAAATGTCTGTTCTTCATCGATAATCATGAGTCCCAAATCTTTGAATTTTACACGATCGGCCACCACCGCGTGTGTTCCAATCAGGATGTCTATTTTTCCTTCAGCTAGCTTCTTTAATGTTTCCGTGATTTCCTTTGCAGACTTAAAGCGATTGATGTAATCCACCGTACACGGAAAAGCAGAAAGACGCTCTTTAAAGCTTCGGTAATGTTGCATGGATAAAATAGTAGTTGGCACCAAAATAGCCACTTGTTTCGAGTCAGTTACAGCTTTAAACGCCGCACGAATGGCTACTTCTGTTTTCCCAAAGCCAACATCGCCGCAAATCAAGCGATCCATAGGTGTCGATGCTTCCATGTCGCGTTTGATGTCCTGCGTCGCCTTGTATTGATCCGGTGTGTCTTCAAACATGAACGAAGCTTCCAATTCATTTTGCATGTAACTATCTGGGGCGAAGGCAAATCCCGGTTGACTCCTTCTGGTTGCATATAATTTGATTAAATCGAAGGCCAGTTCCTTGATTTTCTTTTTCGTCTTGTTTTTGAGTGTAGACCATGCTTGTGTTCCAAGCTTGTTCATTTTTGGGATGGATCCGTCCTTGCCGGTAAATTTCGAAATACGGTGTAAGGAGTGGATGCCCACATACAGAACGTCGCCGTCTTTGTAAATTAGACGAATCGCTTCTTGTGGTTTTCCATTGACATCGATTGTTTCCAGTCCTGAAAATTGCCCAACACCGTGATCAATGTGGGTCACATAATCGCCTTTTTGAAGGTTGTAAATTTCCTTTAGGGTCAGTGCTTGTTTTGCCTGACGGAATCCTTCTTTTAACCTAAATCGATGGTAGCGCTCAAAAATCTGATGATCTGTATAACACACCAGTTTCATTTCTGGAGAAATGAATCCTTCGTGGAGAGCAAAATTCATTGCTGTAAAATTCACTTCTGCTCCGATGTCCTCAAAAATCTGATAAAGGCGTTCAATTTGCCTTGGTTGATTCGAGAAAATCAGGTTTTCAAATCGAATCTTTTGACGAGCTAACAAATCACTTTTAAGGATTTCGAAGTTTTTATTAAAGTTCGGTTGAGGAATGAAATCAAACACGAAGCTTTTTGTGGACTTGAAATGGTATATAGGTCCCCACTCGATGATTCGGGCATTATCTATGCTGCGTTGCAATTCAACAGATGATAGGTAAAGTGTACTCGGCAAAGTGTGCCTAACCGTTTCATTCAGGCCGCTATATATTTCCACGGAGCGATCGTATTCTTTTCTAAGAATGCTCTCCATGCGTTCAAAGGAACTGATCCAACAGGTTAATTGTGCGCCGAGGAAAGAAAAAATGTCTTCTTGCGATTCAATACTGAGTTGCCCTTGAATGTTAGGGATGACATTGAAAAATGCATGTGTGTTTATCGAAAGCTGAGTTGCCGCATCAAAGGTTCTGATGGACTCCACTTCCTCACCAAAAAACTCGATTCGAAAGGGAAAATCATTTGCGTAGGAAAAAACGTCAACAATACCGCCACGAATCGAAAATTGTCCCGGTTCATAAACGAAATCAACACGTTCAAATTCATATTCTAACAACAATTCATTGATGAAATCAATGCTGTAATTTTTTCCCTGTTCGACCCGAAGGGTGTTTTTTACTAGATTCTTTTGGGTAGGGACTTTTTCAAATAAGGCTTCTGGATAGGTCACTATCCAAGCATTCGCTCCTCCAGAAATTCGTTCAAGGACTTCCGCTCTTGTCACCACATTGGCATTATCCGTTTCTTCCAATTGATATGGAACACGGTAGGAAGCTGGGAAAAACAAAACGCGTTTGTCGGCTGGAAAAATGCCTTCTAAGTCATTAAGGAAATAGGCTGCTTCCTCTTTGTCGTTCAGGATGAATAGGTGATTTCCCGGGACTTGCTGCGCTACACAAATGGATGTCAGTGACTTAGCCGAACCAACGAGTCCTTTCCAATGGACGCGCACGTTCCCCTGACTAAGAGCCGAAGCTGTTTCATCAATTTGCCGAAGCTTAGCAAAGGAACTCAGGAGGTTATTTTGATCCATGAATAGCGCGAAAATAGTGATTCTTATTTGAACGAAACGCGGATGGAAGGAGGATATTTGAATCGATATGAATATTCGCACGAACAGATGTACCAAAATGAACTTTGCGTCGTTGTCCTTGTACATGAAAAGTGAAATAACAATCTGATGTGAATATCTAATGATATACCTTTCAAATTAACTTTTAATGATTCTTTACTTTTATCCGACGAAAACTAATAAACAATATGAAAAAACAATTGAAATATCTATTTGTGATCTCTTCTTTGATCTCGACAGGATTCATGTACGCTCAGGATCAAGTGACGCCAGTTGCTACAACTGCAGCAGAAGAAACAGGTAAAATTGTAGAGGAAATATCAGCCTTAGAATTCTTAATGAAAGGTGGTTTCTTCTTAATCCCAATCGCTATTCTATTGTTTTATACTTCGTATGTTACTGTGGAGCGTTATTTATACATCAAACGCATGGCAAAGCACAACAAGCACATGTTGGCTGAGATAAAAAATAATTTGCAAAATGGAAACATTCAAGGTGCGATGGATACCTTGTCGCACGATCATACCGCGTTTGGAAACGTGGTGCGCGAAGGAGTTCAATCGATGGGTCGACCAATACCACAAATTGAATCGAACATGGAGAAAGTGGCCAATATCGAAATTGGTAAAATGGAAAAAAACATTGGGCATTTAGGATTAATTGCGGGTATCGCACCAACACTTGGATTCATCGGAACCATTTCCGGAGTAATCAAGATTTTCTATAGCATCTCCGTAACAGAAAATGTATCCATTGGAAATATCTCAGGTGGATTGTACGAAAAAATGATCTCTTCGGGGTCTGGATTAGTGGTAGGAATCGTTGCATTTACAGCATACCATTTATTGAATGGAATGATTGACAACTATGCCTTAGCCATTCAACGAGTTAACTTAGAATTCATCAAATTGAATCGACCTAGCGATGGCAATAAAGCGTAATAGAAGATTCCATGCGGAGGTAGCTACTTCTGCATTGAGCGACATCATGTTCTTTTTGTTGTTGTTCTTTCTGATTATTTCTACGCTTGCTAATCCGAACGTGATTAAAGTTCCGCTTCCACAAGCAAAGAATAATGAGAAAACGAACAAGGCTCACGTGGCATTATCTGTAGAGATAGACCCTGTGACGAATGCAAAAAAATATAGTGTAGATAACAAAGAGGTTCCCTATGATCAAATTGGGTCAGTTCTTGTTAAAGAAACCAAAAAGAAAGGCGATAGTACCGTTGTATTGCGCATTCCTTTTGATTCAAAAGTTCAAGAATTGGTTGATTTACTAGAAATTGGTATGGTCAATCAACTAAAAATGATCATTGCTACCAAGGAACATAGTTAGGTTTACGAATTCCTTTCGTTTACAATCAAACAGATAAAGATGAGTGCATATATTGACATATTTGAACAAGATTACATGGAGTCTAGAAGTGAGATCAAGCGTTCCTTGGTGTACACTTCCATAACCCTCTTGATTCTTTTCATAGTGTTGATGATTACACAATTCAATATCCTTCCTGCCATACCGGAAGATGTGCCGCCATTGAAATCTGATGAAGTGATCGAATTGTTTGAAATGGAGCATGTAGAATTAATCTCTGAGGAAAGTGGAAGTCGAGGTGGTGGAACATCATCTGATGCACCAATCGATCAACCGCAAGATCAAACCGAACGTGTAGCGACGAGTCATTCAAGTGATTTTAAGACCACTAGTGGACAATCGAATAACCATAACACGGATAATTCCACGAATCCAACTTCAACGACGGTACGTGGCACAAATTATTTTGGTAGTGGTGGAAGTGGTGGTGGAACAGGTTCTGGTAATGGTCCTTTTGGAGGCTCAGGAAGTGGAACGGATGATGGCGTTGGTCCAGGTAAGGGTTCAGGAAGTGGAAAAGCGCGTGTTCGAATGAACAATGTTTCTACGCCTCAGTACGATATTGATGTTGATTGCCGAGTTGGACTAAAATTGACCATAAATTCAGATGGCATTGTCACCGATTGTCGAACGATTAAATCCGTTACAACATGTACGAATCAGACCATTATTAACGATGTGATTCGACTTGTCAAACAACAGATTCGATTTAACAAGGATGCTGGTGCACCACTAGTGCAGGTAGACTATACGATTAGGCTAAACGCGCGATAACATCGTTTTTATTTAGCAGAAAGATTCATTGCTTTTTCGACCATCAATTTCGATCCCACGAAATATGGAATGCGTTGATGCAATTTGTCAGGTTGGATATCCATGATTCGCTTTTCCCCTGTTGTAGCGAGTCCGCCAGCTTGTTCAGCGATAAACGCCAAAGGATTGCATTCATACAACAAGCGCAACCTGCCTTCTGGGGCAGATGGAACAGCTGGATAAATGTAAATTCCTCCTTTAATCATGTGACGATGAAAATCAGCAACAAGAGATCCGATGTATCGTCCAGAATATGGTTTCCCTGTTTGATTTTCGTGACTTTGACAATATTGGATATATGCTTTTAATCCAGGTTCGAAATCGTTTAAATTTCCTTCATTCACCGCATAAATTCGTCCGTTTTCAGGCATTTTCATGTCCGGGTGAGAAAGGAAAAACTCACCAATACTTGGATCCAGTGTAAATCCATTCACTCCATTCCCAGTTGTGTAGACAAGAATGGTTGAAGAGCCATATAGGACGTAACCTGCAGCAACTTGCGCCGTGCCTGGTTGTAACATGTCTTCTAGGGTTGCTTTCGTTCCTTGAGGGGAAATACGTCGGTATATGGAAAAGATCGTTCCAATGGAAACATTAACATCGATGTTACTAGAGCCATCGAGTGGATCGAACAATACGACATATTTCCCATTTTTTGATGTTTCCGAATCAAAGGCTAAGAAATCATCATTTTCTTCTGAGGCAATTCCACAAACTTCTCCCCCATTTGCAAAAGCACGAATGAAGGCATCGTCAGCAACGACATCTAATTTTTGCTGATATTCGCCTTGCACGTTTTGACCGCCTTGAGCACCCAAAATATGGTCAACGAGTCCAGCTTTACGAACGTCATTGCTCACTATTTTGGAAGCAAGAACGATGTCGTTTAGTAATCTTGAAAGTTCACCTGTAGCGTAGGGAAAGTGACTTTGATTCGTCACGATAAACTCGTGCAGCGTGATCATTCTCGACATGGTATAAATTAGATAGAGAACATGTTCCCGTGTTCGTTTCCAATTTGAATTGGATTCACGATCAGGGTAGGAATCAATGCATCGTTTGTGATGATGTATTGCTCGTAATTTGTTGTTAAAGCAGATAAGAAATTGTTGCGATTCAAATTCATAATGGCAATTAAATCAGCATCCACGCTTACGGCATATTTCACCACTTCTTTATCGAATCCACTTCTAGAAACGATTGCAGAAGTCATCTCAATATTGCGGTCCTTAAAGAATCCCTCTGAGAACGTGATATTTGAAATAACTTGATTGCGCAAATACTCATCAGTTTCATCTGGAGTAACCACGTGAACTTTAGAATTAAAGTACTTTGCTAGGTTAGCTACAATCGATAATTTTTGTTTGGTTTCTTTGTGTAAATCCATTGGCACAACGATGGAATCGTATCCTGTTGCTTTCACCGATTTTTCTTGAACGATAATAAATGGAACCTGCGAACTTGTCACAACTTTCAGCGCGTGGCTACCAGTAATGTGTTGCCATCCATGGGCACCATGAGTTCCCATGAAAATCAACTCTGCCTGATGTTCGGCTGCAAAAGCGCCAATATCTTCAAAAATACTTCCAATGCGAACATTTGGCTGAAGATTCACTCCCTCACCAGCAAACTTTTCAACTACAGCGTGCAATTGCGTTAATGCATCTTGTATTTGATGTTCTTTAGAGACTACATGGAGAAGCTGAACAACTGCGCTTAATGGTTTTGCAGTTGCAATCGCATGTTGTAGAGCGATATCCGCAACTGTCGTAAAATCATGAGGAACGATAAATGTTTTTTGTTGCATAGTTGTATTTTTTACAAAATTAAGACAAAGTGATTAAAGAACGCACTAGTTTTATCTTTATTTTTGTAGGAAGGTGATTTAGTTTTCACCACTAAAAAAAGAATATGCCAATTATCGGAAAACTCATCCAAAAAACGACCGCTTTAAGCTTTAAGCGGAATGCAAAAAAGGGGATAGATTACCGCCATCAATTGGAAGCTTTACGCGCCACTATTGAACGTGCAAAAAGTACAAAATTTGGATTTGTTTATTCATTTCATGCCATTTTAACCAAAAATGATGTTGTTTCACAATATCAAAAAATGGTGCCTATCATGGATTATGATGAATTTTATGAAAAATGGTTGAAAGAATCCATTGCAGGAGTGAAAGATCACACGTGGAAAGGCCGTATTAAGTACTATGCATTGTCATCCGGCACAACGGGCTCTCCGAGCAAACGAATTCCTGTTACCACCGAAATGATTCGTTCGTTTCAACGGGTGAGCTTACGTCAATTTTCCATTTTACATGAATTACATTTGCCCGAAGCGTTTTATTCTGCAAGTATTCTTGCCGTTGGAGGTTCAACGAAATTAACAAAGAAAAGCACCCACATAGAAGGTGATCTCAGCGGAATTTTAAAAAAACACACCTCCATCATTGCTGCACCCTTTACGAAGCCCTCTAAAAAGATTACCAACTTAAAAAATTGGAAAGAAAAATTGCCTTTGATGATTGAGCAAGCGCCGAAATGGAACATCGGCATTATTGCTGGGATTCCAAGTTGGTGTATTTTATTGATGGAAGAAATCGTCAAGCATTATCAATTGAAATCAATTCATGATATCTGGCCAAACTTACATGTGTATGTACACGGCGGGATTTACATGGAGCCTTACCGTGAACGATTGGAAAAAATCTGTGCGCACAAAGTTGAATTACTGGATACCTATTTGGCGAGTGAGGGGTATTTTGGCTATCAAACCAGTCCGGGAAGAAAAGGAATGAAATTGTTAATGAATAACAGCATTTTTTTCGAGTTTGTGCCCTTTAATTCTGACTATTTCGATGAAAATGGAGAATTGATTAACCCAAATAAAGCCTACACGATTAGTGAAGTAAAAGAGGGCATTGATTATGCCTTGGTGATTACCACAAATGCTGGATTATGGCGATACCTCATCGGTGATCTAGTTCGTTTTGTGGATTTAGAGGCGCATGAAATCATCATTTCAGGGAGAATTAAGCAGTTTTTAAGCCTCTGTGGCGAGCATTTATCTTTGGACAACATCAACCAAGCATTACTGCGTGTTTCCAAAACTCATGGGGTTCATATTTCCGAGTATACCTTGTTTGCAGACGAGGAGCAACAAGTACACTATTGGTTTGTTGGTTCAGATGTTCCTTTTGATTCAGATCAAATCATTGAAGAAATGGACAAAGAACTTTGCCTAATCAATGATGATTATGCATACGTTCGCAAATATAATTTGGGCAAGCCAACGCTAACGATTGTTCCTGCCGCAACATTTTACGGGTTCTTGGAGTCTTTGGGGAAATTAGGTGCTCAAAACAAAATGCCCCGAGTATTAAACAATGACCAAGCTGAAAAGTGGGTTCAATTTGTTAATGCAAACGACTCCCTTTAAACAAGGATTTTTTCGTAAAGGTATACGCTACATTCACTTCAATGGAATGTTTATACGCACTTCCTATTCTTCCGAAATCGTAATCGTACGAAAGCCCTAAATCGACGGAGCCGAATGACAAGGCCACATAAGGTGCAATTGTCCCCATTGAGCGCATGTAAAGTCCTGCAACAACAGATTGAGAATTTACCATGTTTGTTATTTCAGAGCTTCCACGCAGCTTGGAGCGGTAAAACAATCCTAAAATTGTTTCTTTATGTGCTCCTTGTATCAATTCTGTTATGCTTACTTCCATACTAGTTCGATCATCGAAGGCATATTTAACCTGCGTATTAAAGCAAAACTTACGGAATAGGCGGTCATCTGTTAAGCTATTGTAATTTAAGGTTGGTCTGTTTGCGTGAGCGATGGAAAATCCACCTAAAAAAGAAAATTGTCCAGCACTTAAATTCGGCTTATTTCCGGGGATATAGCGGTAGTTCATTCCTAAACCAGCATCAAGGTAGGAAAAAGAAGTAAAGTCATTTGCTTCGCCAGAATAGACTGTTGGATCCAAGGACGATCCGTTCCATTGTGAATAATACACTAAGCGAGAAAAATCAGCACTTCGATTACAAAATGCTGTTTGAATTCCAGCAGAAAGCCAATGTCCTTTGGCTAAAGGTAGGTGTCCACTAAAGGAAGTTCCAAACGATTTTTGCGACATTTTAGAATCTCCACCAACATCGTTGCTAAAAAACACACCTATACCCGCATACGCTTTGTCGCTTTTCTTTGTTTTTCCAACGGACAATTCTGCCATTCCGTAACTTGTCATGAATTGCGTTCCAGATCCCAGCCATTGATTTCGGTTATGAAGGCTCATTTTTTCAAAACCTTGATGCATGGAAACGGTAGAAGGATTCAAAATGGACATCGTTTTATCTATCTGAGTCAAATGATAATCCTGGGCATGCATGAAACCAAAACCAGTAAGTAGGAAAGCTAAAAATTTAAACTTCATCCCACTTATCGAATTAAGGTAATGTTACCCGTCATTTTTTTCGTGGTACCACCTTCGTAGGTAACATCGACGATGTACGCGTAGACTCCTGTGTTTAATGGTTTACCTTTGTAGGATCCATCCCATTTGAATAGTTTATTCGTGGATTCGAACATCAAGTTCCCCCAACGGTCAAAGACTTTAAATCCAATGGCTTCAATGTTTTTACCAACGATGATTTGATAGACATCATTGTCTTGGTTTCCTACTCCATTCGGAGAAAATGCCGTTGGAATGTAAATACCATCGGAGCATTCCGGTGAACTTGCGTTTGGATCACATGGATTCAAGGGGTCTGAACCTTGTGTAGTTTCCAATAAGTCGTTGTAGCCGTCTCCATCTGTGTCAGGATTATTCGGATTCGTTCCTATGACTCCTTCTTGAGCGTCGGTTAATCCATCAAAATCAGAATCCAATTGACATCCAGGCAGGGTGTCATCTGGATCACATGGATTCATTGGGTCGGAGCCATTGGTTACTTCAGCACCGTCATTTATTCCATCACCGTCTGTATCTGGATTCGTAGGATTCGTTCCGGCTAATCCTTCTTGTGTATTTGTCAGTCCGTCTCCATCTTGATCACAAGGACCAGCATTTGGATTAGGAATACATGGGTTT
>CAMAPI010000003.1 GCA_945860065.1 Chryseobacterium gleum
TCGATATTCTCATTGGAACGCAAATGATCACCACAGGACTGGACTTCGATCACGTTTCAAGGGTGGGAATCCTCGATGCGGATATGTTACTCAATCGACCCGACTTTCGCGCTTACGAACGCTCCTATCAGCTCATGTCGCAAGTGGCAGGTAGAGCTGGCAGGAAAGATAAACGTGGAAAAGTCATCATTCAAACCGGAAACCCAGATCACTGGGTGATTCAATTGGTGCAAGAACATGATTACAAAGGATTCTATGAACAAGAAATTATCGAGCGACAACAATTCTTTTATCCGCCGTTCTACAAAATGATTCAACTTACCTTGAAACACACGAACGAACAAGTGGTGCATGCGGCTTCGATTGAATTGGCAGACCAACTGAAAGAAGTTTTTAAAGAACGTGTCTTAGGTCCAGAATTCCCCATCATCAAGCGAATTCAAAATTATTATTTGAAGGAAATCAAGTTAAAGATAGAACGAAGTGCCCCAGAACGAAAAGTCAAGGAGAAAATCCGTGAAATGATTGATCAATTCTATGCAAAACCAGCAAACAAGTCTGTTAAAATTGTGATCGACGTCGATCCAATGTAATTTCTAAGACATAAAAAAAGGAGTTCTTTCAAACTCCTTTTCAATGCTATTCAAAGCCGGCCAACAAGTGGTTTACTGGTGGTAGTAGGTGGTTATCGACCTGCCTTGAATTATCCTAAATAACTTTTCAGCACTCTGTTTTTCGTTGTATGTTTCAAACGACGAATCGCTTTCTCTTTGATTTGACGAACACGTTCACGTGTCAGGTCAAATTTATCACCGATTTCTTCTAGAGACAGAGGTGCTTTTCCCTCCAAACCATAGAACATACTAATGACTTCACTTTCTCGTGGCGTTAAGGCTGTCAATGATCGGCGAATATCGCTTCTCAAAGATTCCAATACTAGATTTGCTTCTGGACTTGGCAATGAATCTCCTTGCATAACATCGTACATGCTTGAAGTTGATTCATCTCCTTCAATTAATGGAGCGTCCATAGATACGTGACGTCCATTTTGAGAAAGTGTTTGTTTCACTTCTTCAGGCGTAACGTTTAAGAACTCTGCTAATTCATCAGCTGAAGGCGGACGTTCTAACTTTTGTTCCAATTCCGAGTAAGCACGATTAATTTTATTGATGTTACCAATTTTATTCAATGGCAAACGAACGATACGCGCCTGTTCTGCCAACGCTTGTAAAATCGACTGACGAATCCACCAAACAGCGTAGGAAATGAACTTAAATCCACGTGTTTCGTCAAAACGTTCTGCCGCTTTAATCAAACCTAAGTTTCCTTCATTGATCAAATCAGGCAAAGCCAAGCCTTGATTTTGGTATTGTTTAGATACAGAAACCACGAAACGTAAATTCGCTTTCGTTAAGCGTTCTAATGCCGATCGATCTCCTGCCTTGATGCGTCGAGCTAACTCAACTTCTTCATCTGCAGTAATCAAGTCAACACGACCTATTTCCTGTAAATACTTGTCTAAAGATGCGGTTTCCCTGTTGGTAACCTGTTTTGCGATTTTTAACTGCCTCATTTATTTTTTGTTATTGCGTGTCCTTATACTCCCTAATAGAAGAAAAGGTTCTGTTTAAACGCACTTTTTTTTATTAAGTAACGTTTTTTTGAGCCGAAACCTGCTGTAAATGAATATCGGAGGCACTTGAATGAATATTGCAATTGATTGACTGACTTAATATTAAATTTATTTTTCAAAAAATATATGAAAGAGAAAAAAAAGTAGTTATAAGAAAAAATACTTTCATGAAAAATCGTCAATGTTTAGAATGCGCAGTTAAACTTGTAGGAAGAAGAGACCAAAAATTTTGTTCGGATTACTGCCGCAATACGTTTAATAACCGCATCAATGAAGATGCAAACTTAGTTGTGCGTCGCGTAAATACCATTCTTCGAAAAAATCGACGCATACTTGCAAACCTAAATCCAGATGGAAAAAGAACCGTTGAAGGGATATTGCTCGCTGAGGAGGGATTCAATTTTCACTATTACACCAATGTTTATTCCACTAGAAAAGGCTCTAGTTATGTATTTTGTTATGATTTTGGCTATATTCGAATCAATAATGACCAATACATGTTGGTCCAGAAACAAGACTACGTAAAATAAGAACCTTTCATGTCCAGTAACGAACAAATTAAGTGCCCAAATTGTGGGACAAACATCGATGTCACCAATATTCTCTCGCATCAACTTGAGGCGGATCTTCAAGCGAAATTTCAAGCGCAACTTCAATCCGAACGCTCAAAAATGAATGAGGCCGTGGAGAAACTACGCGATGAAAAATTGGCTTTTGAAGAAAATAAAAAGCGTGAAAAGGAACTTTTTCAAGAACAATTGGAAAAATCATTAAAAGAAGAGCGTCGTTCCATCGAAGAGAAACTTAAAATCAAACTTACTGAAGAACAAAGTGAGCAATTTGATGCGCTTCAAAAAGAACTCAATGAAAAATCTGCCCAAGTATCTGAGCTAAATAAAACCAAAGCCGAAGTTGAACGCCTCAAACGCGAAAAAGAAGAAGCACAATCCATCGCCCAATTGGCTGCTGAAACGAAAATGAATGAAATTCTTCTACTCGAAAAAGAGAAAATTAAAAAACTGGTAGAAGACAGCAATGAACTTCGCATCAAGGAACTACAAAAAATGCTGGAGGATCAAAAAACACTGACCGAAGAAATGAAGCGCAAGCAGGAACAAGGCTCCATGCAGTTGCAAGGTGAAGTGCAAGAGTTGGCCATTGAAGAATGGTTGGCAGCACAATTTCCACTCGACACCATTGAGGAAATTAAAAAAGGTGCACGAGGCGGCGATTGCATTCAGATTGTCAACACGCGAAGTGAGCAAAATTGTGGTAAGATTTATTACGAAAGTAAACGCACGAAAGAATACCAAGCTGGGTGGATTCCGAAATTTAAAGCAGACATGCGCGAAAAAGGTGCGGACATCGGTATTCTTGTGACAGAAGCGATGCCCTCTGATTTAGACAGAATGGGTATGAAAGACGGCGTTTACGTGTGTACATACGATGAATTCAAAGGACTTTCAGGTGTCATTCGTGAAACCGTGATACAAGTCCATGCCGCTCTTGGGTCCCAAGTGAATCGTGGCGATAAAATGCACATGTTGTACGACTTTTTAACGAGCACGAACTTCCGCATGCAAGTGGAAGCGATTGTGGAAGGATTCACCTCCATGAAAGATGGACTAGAAAGCGAAAAACGTTCCATGCAACGCATTTGGAAGGAACGTGAAAAACAGATTGAAAAAGTGATCATCAACACGATTGACATGCACGCCTCGATTAGAGGAATCGCAGGGAATGCGATTCAAAGCGTCAAAGCATTAGAATTACCCGGAGAAAGTGATGATGAAATTATCGAATAGCCTATTCCGAGGATCAGCGGGACGGCAGAGTCTTATCGACATAGAAATACCCGAAAACTTTAACGGTGAACTCGTTGTATTTGTCCACGGATTCATGGGATTTAAGGATTGGGGTGCTTGGCATTTAGTTCAACAATTCTTTACGGAGAAAGCCTATGGATTCTGTAAATTTAATTTAAGTCATAATGGTGGCACGATCGAAAACGGCATCGATTTCCCCGATGAAGAAGCGTTTGGAAACAACCGCTATTCATATGAAGTGTTTGATATTGAATGCGCCCTAAAGTGGGCAAGGTCTCAGGTCGATTTTAAGAGTATTCGACTCATTGGACATTCACGTGGTGGTGGCGCTGTCATTTTAGCTGGACAAAAATACCTCCACTCCTACCCTATTTCCTCCATTCATACGTGGGCGGCCATTTCAAATATCGGCATGCGCTTTCCTAATGGAGCAGAATTGGAACAGTGGCAACGGGATGGTGTTCGTTACGTGAAAAATGGACGCACAAATCAAGATTTGCCGCAGTATTTTTCTTTATACGAAGATTTCAAACATCACGAAACAGAATTGAATATTCAGCAAGCCATTCAGAAACTGAACATACCGATTACGATTCATCACGGAGATCAAGATACTTCGGTTCCCATTGCGGAAGGAGAATCGTTAGCCAAATGGGCTAACGTTTCCTTACAGGTTATTTCCGGTGCGGATCATGTTTTCGGAGCTACTCATCCATGGAAAAGTGCTCAGTTACCGACTGAATTAGCCGTTTTATGTGAGCAAACCTTGCTTGAAATGAACTAAAAAAGGCTGCAGTTTCCTACAGCCTTTAAACGAGGGAGAAGGACGGGTCTCGAACCCGCGACCTCCGGTACCACAAACCGGCGCTCTAACCAACTGAGCTACAATCTCCATTTTAGGTGGGTGCAAATATATTAAATCTTATTTAATTATGGCCATTTTTTAGCTAAGTCATTTCAACTTTTCAAAAATAAATCACTTGATGTGACAAATGTTTCATTTCATTTTCCAATTTACTAGTAACTTTCCTATCGAAAAAAAATACCGATTATTGATGAGAAAATTGAGCAACATTTTACCCACACAACTAAGGAACAGTTATTCCTTTGAATCGTACAAAGTACTTGTTAGTGAATTGGTCGCACACGGAAAAACTTCAGGTCCTGATCAGCGTGAGGACCTCATCCATTACACCGATTTAAATGCGAAACGCATGAAGCGTATTGAAAAAACAACGGTATTAACCGAGGAACTCAAAAAACAGATTTCCAGCATTCAGGAGCCGATGACCTGGTTATTGCTCAGTGAAGCATGGTGTGGAGATGCCGCACAAATTGTACCTGTATTAGGTAAAATAGCGGTGGAAAGTGAGCAGATCGATTTAAAAATCATTTTACGCAATGAACACCTAGATATCATGGATCAGTATTTAACAAACGGGGGACGTTCCATTCCTAAGTTAATTTGTTTGGATCAAAATAACCAGGAAATTTTTGTTTGGGGTCCACGACCAGCATCCATTCAAGAAGTCGTTGATGAAATTAAAGCAGATGGAATCGATCACGCCATCTTAGTTGAGCGCGTACAACATGCGTACAACAAAGACCGTGCGCAATCGATTCAAGAGGAAATCCAAGAATTATTGGCAAAGACGAAAAGTTAGTCCATAAAAAAAGCCGATCATGCTGAACGGCTTTTTTTATATTCTCAAGGGTGTTATAAAGTACCTCTATTTTCTTGTTCTCTTTCGATGGATTCAAACAGCGCTTTGAAGTTTCCTTTTCCAAACGATTGTGCTCCTTTTCGTTGAATAATTTCAAAGAACATGGTTGGACGATCAACCACTGGTTTCGTGAAAAGTTGCAATAAGTATCCTTCCTCATCGCGGTCGATTAATATTCCGTGTTGTTTTAACACCTCTATGTCTTCCTCAATATCTCCTACTCGTTCAAGTAAGTCGTCGTAGTACGTTTCTGGAACATACAAAAATTCAACACCACGATCCCGCATATCAGAAACTGTTGCAACAATATCATTTGTAGCTACAGCGATGTGTTGAACACCTGCACCATTATAAAAATCGATGTATTCCTCAATTTGAGATTTCTTCTTTCCTTCAGCTGGCTCGTTGATTGGGAATTTAATGCGTCCATTTCCATTCGACATTACTTTGGACATCAACGCGGTGAATTCTGTGGAGATGTCATTGTCATCAAAAGAAATAATTTGCGCGAAGCCCATCACTTTTTTGTAAAAATCACACCAGGTATTCATTTCATGCCAATCCACGTTACCCACCATGTGGTCAATGAATTTTAATCCTGTTGGTTCCGGATTGTAATGGGACTCCCATTTACGGTATCCTGGAAGAAAAATTCCTTGGTAGTTTTTACGCTCGACAAAAATGTGAACGGTTTCACCGTACGTGTAAATCCCTGAACGAATCACAAATCCATTTGCATCCTCTTCTCGCGTAGGCTCCATAAAAGGTTTTGCTCCACGCTTCGTTGTTTCCTCAAATGCTTTCGTAGCATCTTCCACCCAAAGTGCAATCACTTTCACACCATCTCCGTGCTTATTGATGTGCTCATTTATAGGTCCATCTAAAGTTAAAGGAGTAGTTAAAACCAAACGAATTTTATCTTGCTTCAACACATAAGAAACACGATCTTTCAATCCCGTTTCTAGTCCCGCGAAAGCCTCCGATTGAAATCCAAATGCTGTTTTATAATAATGAGCGGATTGTTTGGCATTGCCGACGTACAATTCGACGTAATCTGTCCCAAGTAAAGGAAGAAAATCCTCCGCCTCGGGGAATAATTTTTCTAAACTATATTCTACGTTTTGTAGATCTTTTAAATTTTTAATTTCTGTGGACATAATGAGTAATTCTTTGCAATATTATCGAAAATTCAGGACTTAATGAATCCAAGACTTCACATATTCTGGTAATTCCATTTCCATCGCTCGCTTTGTCAACTTCAGTGGTTTAAACGTATCAATCATAACCGCTAATTCCTGCGTTTCTTTTTTACCAATGGAACGCTCATAAGCTCCCGTGTGTGGTCCATGCGGAATTCCCGATGGATGTAAGGTAATTTGACCTTTTTCGATGTTGTTTCTACTCATGAAATCACCGTCCACATAGTATAAGACCTCATCTGAGTCGATGTTACTATGGTTATATGGCGATGGAATAGAATCTGGATGGTAATCGTATAAACGCGGTACAAAAGAGCAAATCACAAAAGCACTTGTTTCAAACGTTTGGTGAATCGGTGGCGGTAAATGCACGCGTCCCGTGATTGGTTCGAAATCGTGAATCGAAAATGCGTATGGGAAATTGTATCCATCCCAACCAACGACATTGAATGGGTGATGTGCATAGACATAATCATAAAGCACGTCCTGCTTTTTAATTCGAATCAAGAATTCTCCTTCTTCGTTATGCGTTTCTAATTCATGTGGACGGCGCAAATCGCGTTCACAGAATGGTGAATGTTCCAGTAATTGTCCAAACCAGTTGCGGTATCTTTTCGGTGTGTAAACGGGATGAAAAGATTGAATGATGAATAAGCGGTTATCACTGTCATTAAATTCCATTTGGTAAATCATTCCGCGCGGAATCACCAAATAGTCTCCATAGCTAAAATCGATATTTCCTAATTGAGTTCGCAATTTTCCCGATCCACGGTGAATAAAAATAACTTCATCCGCATCCGCATTTTTGTAGAAATACTCGGTCATAGACTTGGACGGAGCAGCTAATTCGATGTAGCAATCATTGTTCACTAAAATTGGGACACGTGAATCAACATAATCTTCATTTGGCTTCAAATCATAGCCCCGAAAACTACGCATTAACATATTTTTCTCAATGGCGATTTCTGGTGTGATGTCCTTTTGTTCCCTCACTTCTTTCACCACAGTTGGAGGTTGAATGTGATACATGAGCGTGGACATTCCGTCGAATCCCGCGGTTCCAAATAATTGTTCATGGTATAATTCCCCATTTTCCTGACGAAAAACGGTATGACGTTTGTGTGGAATTTTTCCTAGTTGATGATAAAAAGGCATAGTTCTAATTTGTGTTAATGAAAACAATCCGTCTAAAATTAGTTAAAAAGATTATTTAACAACAAAACTAAAGAGCTCTGAATGACTAATAAATGATTTTAATCAGTTTTCTACGAAATAAAAAATAGAATAGAAACTGAATTATAATGAAAGCAAAACTTAAATTTGTCAAAACACTTCATTACATGTCAAAAATCACCGTCATCGGTTCATGTGGACAAATAGGTACTGAACTCGTCCTAGCATTGCGTAATATATATGGTGAAACAAATGTCATTGCTGCCGATTTGAAAGAGGAATGTCCACCTATTTTGAATAATGGACCATATAAGAAAATGGACATTCTAGATCGCGAAGCGGTGCGATCATTTATCATAGAAGAAAAAGTAGATGAAGTCTATTTACTGGCTGCATTACTTTCTGCTACAGCCGAAAAGAATCCGGATTTTGCATGGAAATTAAATATGGAAGGATTATTTACCATTTTAGATTTAGCAAAAGAAGGACATTTGAAAAAAGTATTTTGGCCAAGTTCCATAGCCGTTTTTGGTCCAACAACACCAGCCGATTTAACACCACAGCGCACCGTGATGGAACCATCCACCGTTTACGGGATTTCTAAACAAGCGGGAGAACGTTGGTGTGAATATTACCACAACAAATTTGGAGTAGATGTTAGAAGTATCCGTTATCCAGGATTGATTTCCTACAAAAGTTTACCAGGTGGAGGAACCACTGATTATGCAGTGGACATTTTTTACAAAGCAAAATCACAAGGAAACTTCACTTGTTTCTTAAAAGAAGATACTGCTCTTCCCATGATGTTTATGGACGATGCTATACGCGGAACCATTGAATTGATGCAAGCACCAGCCGAAAAGGTTAAAATTCGTTCAGCCTATAACATCGCTGGATCTTCATTTACACCAGCTGAATTGGCAAAGTCGATTCAACAACATTTACCCGATTTCAGTATTTCCTACGAACCAGATTTTCGTCAAGCCATTGCCGATAGCTGGCCAAATAGCATTGATGACTCCTATGCTCAAAAAGATTGGGGATGGAATGCTAAATTTGACACAGACGCAATGGTGAAGGTGATGTTGGAACATGTTGAAGTGTAATATTATTAAGTTATGAACTTTTTAAAGTAGCTCATTCCCAATATACTACTCAGTTTTTTAGTATTCTAGAAATTCCTTAACAGTTTTTGTTTAATTGTTTTGATTTTACGTTCAACATTTTTGTTTAACTTTGTATCATAAATTGTTAAACAGATCATTATGTCAACCTTAGAATTTAATGAAGCACTTATTGGTTTAGAAAATAACCTAACCTCTTTCGCAATGAGTTTCACCAGAAACCATGAAGACGCAAAGGATTTAACGCAAGAAACGATGTTGAAAGCGATTACATATCGCAATTATTATACTCCACAAACAAACTTTAAGGCTTGGGTATTTACCATCATGCGAAATTTATTTATAAATCAATACCGACGAAAAATGAAATCGGGCGCTATATTTGATCATTCAAAGGAATCATATTTAGTATACAACACACCAAGTCACGAAGAATCTGCCATTGAAATTATTTCGGTGAAGGATATTCAAGGAAAAATTGATAGCTTAGGAGATGAGTACAAAGAGCCATTTGAAATGCACTTTAAAGGATTCAAGTATAAAGAGATTGCAAGTAAATTGGGCATTCCAATTGGAACAGTGAAAAGTCGCATTTTCATAGCGAGAAAAAAATTAATGGTTTGCTTGCCTGATTTTGCCTTTTCAGCAAATTAATTTATGAGTAAAAAAGTAACCATTCTTGGTGCTGGTATTTCCAGTTTGTCTACTGCTGCCTTTTTAGGCAAAGCGGGGTATGATGTGACTATTCTAGAAAAAAATAGTCACATTGGTGGACGCGCACGTCAGTTTGAAGCAGAAGGTTTTATTTTCGATATGTGTCCAAGTTGGTATTGGATGCCAGATGTTTTTGAGCGATTTTATAATCAGTTTGGTCATACAGCTAGTGATTTTTACGAATTGAAAAGACTCGGTCCTTCCTACAGAGTTTATTGGCCTGATCATAGTTACACGGATGTTCCTGCATCGATGAACGAACTTGAAATCTGGTTTGAGTCCTTGGAGCCCGGAAGTTCGGTACAACTGCGTAAATTCCTCAAAGATGCTGCATACAAATATCAAGTAGGAATGCAAGATTTGGTCTACAAGCCAAGTTTAAGCTTATTAGAATTTGCAGACAGACGTATTCTAGGAGGATTATTGAACATGCATTTACTCTCTTCTTTCTCCTCGTACATTCGAAAATACTTCAAGCATCCAAAAATATTATCTCTGCTCGAATTTCCGGTTTTATTTCTGGGAGCTATGCCAAATGAAACGCCTGCGCTTTATTCCTTAATGAATTATGCTGATATGTCCTTAGGTACTTGGTATCCAATGGGAGGCATGCACAAATTCATTGAAGCATTTGCCGAAATCGCCAAAAGTCAAGGGGTAAAAATCCTAACCGATCACGAAGTGAACGGATTTGAGACAACGAATTCACTCGCAACAGCAGCGCGCACAGAACATCAATTATTTGAATCGGATGTCATTGTTTCCGGGGCTGACTACGAGCATACAGAAAGCAAATTACTCAAAGACAAAGCAAATTACTCGGAAAAATATTGGGACAAGCGGACAATGGCGCCCTCTTGCTTGATTTTCTATGTAGGAATCAACAAAAGATTGGAGAACCTGCAACATCACAACTTGTTTTTCGATGAATCTCTGGCAGAACATGGAAAGGAAATTTATAAAAATCCTTGTTGGCCTACCTCTCCACTGTTTTATTTAAGTGCACCGTCCATCACCGATCCAACGGTAGCTCCTGAGGGATGTGAAAATTTATTTTTTCTGATTCCAATTGCTCCTGATTTGAAAGATGAGGATGAAATCCGCGAGAAATATTTTGAGATTATCCTAAAGCGATTGAAAGAAATTACCGGAAACGATATCAGTCAACACATCGTTTACAAAAGAAGCTATTGCATTAATGACTTTAAAGGAGATTACCATGCATTCAAAGGGAATGCATATGGATTAGCTAATACTTTGCGTCAAACAGCCATATTAAAACCAAGTTTGAAAAATAAAAAACTGAAGAACTTTTATTATACAGGACAACTAACGGTTCCAGGTCCGGGAGTACCTCCATCCATTATTTCTGGCGAAGTTGTGGCTAATCAGATCATGAAAGAATTCCCTCTAAAATAACTGCTATGAAACAATTATTCGACGATATCAGTCAAGAGATGAGTCAGCTAACGACCAAAAGATATAGTACTTCCTTTTCATTAGGCATTCGCTTTTTAGATGCCAACCTTCACAAACCAATCTATTCAATCTATGGATTTGTTCGTTTTGCCGATGAGATTGTAGATTCGTTTCATGGATTTGATAAGGAAGCATTACTTGCGGATTTTAAAGTTCAAACGTATAGAGCCATCGCAGAAAGAATTTCATTGAATCCAATCCTAAATAGTTTTCAATGGGCCGTGAATAAATATGGGATTCCAATGGAATTAATTGATTCCTTTTTACATTCCATGGAAATGGATTTAAACAAACAAGACTACACGAAGGAACAGTATGAATTGTACATTCTTGGTTCAGCAGAAGTTGTAGGGCTAATGTGTTTGAAGGTATTCGTTGATGGCAATGACGTCGAATACGAACGCCTGAAACCAAGTGCGATGAAACTCGGGTCTGCCTTTCAAAAGATTAATTTCTTAAGAGATTTGAAGGATGATTTTCAAACATTAGGTCGTACATACTTTCCAGGTATTAACATGGAGGAATTTGATTCAACGGTCAAAAAAGAGATTGAATCAGATATCGAAGCGGATTTCAAGGCAGGTTATGAGGGGATTTTACAACTTCCTAAAAATGCTCGATTCGGCGTTTACATGGCTTACAAATATTACTTTAAGTTGTTTAAGAAAATCAAGGAAAAATCAGCTCAGAATATATTAAACGAACGAATTCGCATTCCCAACAACAGAAAAATGCGTATTCTTTTAACTTCCTATGTAAGACACAATCTGAATATACTGTAACATGTTAGAAGAGGTCATTTTAGTAGATGCCGAGGATCATGCTATCGGAAGAATGGAAAAAATGGAAGCCCACGAAAAAGGACTGTTGCACCGTGCATTTTCCATTATAATTCTCAATGAAAAAGGTGAAATGCTACTCCAACAACGCGCTATGGAAAAATACCATTCGCCCGGACTTTGGACCAATGCTTGTTGTAGCCATCCACGTCCAAACGAGTCGAATTTAGATGCCGCCTATCGACGATTACAAGAGGAGATGGGAATGAAGACGAGCATGAAAGAAATTTTTCAATTCACCTATCGCGCAGAACTGAAAGATGGATTAATAGAACATGAAATTGACCACGTATTTTATGGTCTTTCAAATGAAAATCCAAATATGAATACAGCAGAGGTGATGAATTTTAAATGGGTTGATTTATCTGAATTACAAAAAGACATTACCTTGCACCCGGTAAAATATACCGCGTGGTTTAAATTATTAATGGTCGACCATTTATCGTCCATAGAAAAAGCGTTAAAAAATGAAAGTAAGTAGAAGGGCTACGTTTAATTCAGCTCACCGATTGTTCCGTTCAGATTGGTCAGAGGAACAAAATAAAGAGATTTTTGGGAAATGTAGTAATCCAAATTACCACGGACACAACTACGTTTTAGAAGTCATTTTAGAAGGGGGAATAGATCCAGAAACTGGCTATGTCATTGATTTAAAAATCGTGAAAAACGCTATTCAGACCGAGATTTCTGATCGCTTTGATCACAGAAATTTAAATTTAGACTGTCCAGAGTTCAAAGATTTAAATCCAACAGCTGAAAATATAGCAGTTGTCGCATGGCAGTTAATGCGAGAAAAAATACCGATGCACCTTGATTTGACCATCAAACTTTGGGAAACGGAAAATAATTGTGTGGAATACGCTGGAAAATAGATCAAAATGGTACTATTTTGGCATCGAAGAGATTTACGTTTGGAGGACAATGCTGGATTATACAAAGCATTGATAGAAAATGATATGGTTCAGCCAATTTTCATTTTTGACCAAAATATCTTAGCGGAACTTCCAAGAAACGACCAACGACTTCGTTTTATACATCAAGAGATTGACAAATTAAAAGTGCAATACCAGGCATTTGGTTCAGACTTAAAAGTCTATGTTGGAAATCCGAACGATTTAATTTCACAAATTGCAACAGACCTTCATTGCACAAAAGTTTACACCAATCGAGATTACGAGCCGTATGCCTTAGCACGCGATAAAACCATTTTTTCACAATTAGAAAAAATCAAGGTTGCATTTATTGGCACCAAAGACCATGTGATTTTTGAAAAAAATGAAGTGCAAAAAGCTGATGGTTTGCCATATACCATTTATACTCCATACGCCAATAAATGGAAAGCAAGGCTTACGGATGATGATTTAACTTCTTATCCAAGCGAACAGTTCATGAAAAACCTTGCGAAACATCAGCAGGTAGAATCGTTGATTTCTATACAGGAACTTGGCTTCATAGACGAAAAAATACATGACATTCCTGATCGAAAATTTCAGAAAGACATTATCGAGGCTTATCATGAAAATCGTAATTTCCCTCACCTAGATGCGACAAGTAAGCTAAGTGTGCATTTACGTTTTGGTACGATTAGTATTCGAAAGTTAGCCCGATTAGCTAAAGATCGAAATGAAACCTATTTGAATGAATTAATTTGGAGAGACTTCTATCAAATGATCATTTATCACTTTCCGCATTCCGTTCAAGGTTCGTTTAAAAAGAAATACGATAAAATCGAATGGGAACAAAATGAAACACATTTTCAGGCATGGTGTGCAGGGAAAACTGGTTATCCGCTCGTAGATGCCGGAATGAGAGAATTAAATGAAACAGGATTCATGCACAATCGGGTTCGTATGGTTGTCGCAAGTTTTTTAACTAAACACCTGCTCATTGATTGGCGACGAGGAGAGGCATACTTTGCTCAAAAACTAATGGATTTTGAACTTGCGAGTAACATCGGTGGTTGGCAATGGGCGGCAGGATGTGGCTGCGATGCAGCTCCTTATTTTCGCGTATTCAATCCAACTGCACAACAAGAAAAATTTGATAAACAAAAAGAATACATCCAAAAATGGGTGCCGGAATTTGGGACAAGCTCCTACCCAATTCCCATCATAGAGCACGCTTTTGCGCGCGAACGCGTCCTCACTCGATTTAAACAAGCACTAAATGACTAAATCCATTCAAATTGGGGACAATTGTCCTCTTTTCTCCTTGCCTAATCAAACAGGAAAAACGGTAGAAATTGCGGATTACCTTGGAAAATCAAAGGTGGTTCTATTCTTCTATCCGAAGGACGACACGCCAGGTTGTACAAAGGAAGCCTGTGAATTCAGGGACCGATACGCAGATTTTATTACGGAAGGTTGTGTCGTTTTCGGCATTTCATCCGACAGCGTAGATAGTCACGTTGGATTCATAGAGAAACATGCACTGCCATACGACTTGCTTTCGGATTCGAAAAAAGAAGTACGTCAACTTTTCGGTGTTCCGAGTAATTTATTTGGATTAATTCCAGGTAGGGTTACGTATATCACGAATGAACAAGGAATAGTAATCGGCGTTTTCAATTCACAATTAGATCCAGTAGGACACATCGATGCCGCATTGAAATTGATCCGCCAGAACTAATATTTTTTAGCAGGAATTACCTTGTGAAAATAACATTATCTGTTTATGTTTTCCAGTAAATAAATTCAAAATTTGGAAATCGGTCCGAACAAAAATAACTAGAATATAAATGAAGCAAATACAATTTTACTGGTTTGATCACTTCTAAGAATAGTAGCTAAAAAAATTATTTATACGATGAACAAATGAGTATTTGAAATGTTATTTATTAGAACATGTACTATTTTTTTAGTGTCAAAAGCAGAGCATTCAAAACAAAATATACTATTACTATGTTATAGTTTTAGTTAGAAAATGTTTGAATTGAATTATGTATGTTTTTATTTATAAACTATTGTATTATAGATATTTATACACATTTTTTCTTGATATTAAGTTCATTAGGTATTTTACATATACTATATTTTCTTATAGTTTATGTAACTTTTTTAAAGCCGAACAAAAGCATTATTCAATTGTTGAAAATTAAATTTGTCACATGAAGAACATGGTTGCGGAAAAAGTCCGCTTAGAAAGATTAAAACAAAACCTAAGTCAGCAAAATATCGCTGATGAATTGGGAATTACTGCAGCTGCCTATTCCAATTTGGAAAGAGGCGTTTCCGATATCTCGATTACCCGACTTTTTGATTTAGCGCGAATTTTAAATCAAACTCCCCAATGGTTTATTGAAGAAATGAATGCATCCAAAGACTTATTTAAGAAGGATGTTGGTGAATTGATTGTGCCGCATGATGTAATGATCTTACAACAAGAAGTCGCTTTTCTGAAACAGCAAATTCAGGTCATTCAAAGTGAACTAACGAAAATATAAATCAAAAGAAAAGCCGCAAATGCGGCTTTTCTTTTGTTAGTTATTCCTGTATTATTGTTTAATCAATTGCACTTCGCAATTCAAGTTTATCTCATCACCAACAACAATATTTCCAGCTTCTGTCACTGCACTCCAAGTCAAACCAAAATCACCGCGCTTGATTTTTCCTGTCAATGACATTCCAGCTTTTGTTTGTCCGTAGGGGTCAACAGCGATTCCTGCGAAATCAGCTTTTAATACGATGGGCTTTACCACTCCTTTAATACTCATGTCTCCAGAAATCTCCAATTCGTTATCATTGATTTTTTTCACGGAACTTGACTGGAAAGTCATTTCTGGATGAGTCGCGGCATCAAAGAATTCTGCTGATTTTAAGTGACCATCTCTGTCCGCAACACCTGTATTAATACTATCAATCGCTGCATTAAATTTAAAGTTGGCTGTACTGAAGTCATCACCGGTTGTTGCTGCCTCAGCAGCGAATTTCCCGAAGTTTCCACTTAGGTTCGAAATCATCATGTGACGCACTTTGAAACCGATTTCACTGTGCATTGCGTCAATTGTCCATTTAGTATCCATATTTTGTTTTTTTGACAAATGTAAGTCGATAGGTCGCTGTGAATCGTTGACCTGTGTTCAGACTTCGTACAGGAGCCAAATTTTTCGTATTTTTGATTCATGAAAACACTCATTATCCTGTTTTTCTTTTTCCTCCCATGGAATATTAGCGCACAACTCATTACGAATGCTCCGGAAAACAACAAGAAAACGAAGGCAAGCAAGGACACTGCTTCTTTAATTTACTTAGATTTTCAACGGTACATGACCAGCCCGCATGTAACACAAAATACAGATTTTTTAAACATTCCTTTAGGCGAAAGAGCGAATGAAACAGCCTTGAAAGCGTGGTCCTTTCAGTTTGGTGTTGTTGCACCCATTTCTCGTCATTTGGCTTTTGATGGTGGACTTGCCTTAATTCAAAATGGAGAGCAATACCAATGGAATTCAACTTCCACTGACTCTAGTTATGACTACACCACGAAATACCGATATTTCGGAATGCCGATTCAATTGAAATATCAAACGGGAAAGGACCTTGTGTTTTTTGTCGGTGCCGGACTTACGCCTCAATTATTTCAATCATACGAGCAGAAAATTCATTGGACCGACTCCTTGAAAAATAATAGCAACCTGACCTTAACGGACGAAACGATGTGTCAATCCTTTGTGCTTTCTGCAACAGGAAGTGCGGGTATTCAAGTTCATTTTAAAAGTAATTATGGACTTCGTCTAAGTTTAAATTACCGTTATCAACTCACAAACAGCTATGGTCCTTACCAAGACTACAAACACTTTAGCACTGGAATTGGTGGTGGAATTGCGTTAACTAGAAAACTTTAAGCATGAAAGTAGCGGACATCGCAACCTACCTCGAAACATCTTTTCCACTTTCATTACAGGAAACGTATGATAATTCCGGTTTAATTTGCGGACGAATGGACCAAGAAGTGACGGCAGTCCTACTTTGTTTGGATAGTCTAGAAGCGACGGTAGATGAAGCGATCACTAAAAAATGTGAATTAATTATAGCACATCATCCTATTATTTTCAAAGGGCTAAAAAAAATAACGGGGACATCTTATGTCGAGCGTGTAATCGAAAAATGCATTCAAAATCACATTTCTCTGTATGCCATTCACACGAATCTAGATAATCACATTGAGGGAGTAAATGCGGAAATCGCCAAAAGAATTGGATTAACGAATCGACGTATTCTTCGTCCAATGCAACAACAATTGTACAAGCTTGTCGTATTTATGCCACAAGACGCACTTTCTACCGTAGATGACGCACTTTTCGGACTTGGTGTTGGATCCATTGGGAATTATTCTGAATGCCACTTTAGAACGGAAGGAATCGGGACCTTTACTCCAAATGAACAAGCGAATCCAACGATTGGGACAAGTAATTATCGAGAAGAGGTAAAAGAATTTCGTGTAGAATACCTGGTTCCTAAATCGATGATTGGAAAGGCCTTATTCGCAATGTATGAAGCACATCCATATGAGGAAGTTGCACATGAAATTTATCCGATTGACAACGTCAATCAACATCTTGGTGCTGGAATGATAGGTGAATTGAACGAAGCGATGGAAACGACTGAATTCCTGCTAAAACTGAAAAAATCCTTTCATTGTCAAGTGATTAGACATACGAACATCTGTAAAAAACACATAAAAACAGTAGCGATTTGTGGTGGATCTGGAAGTTTTTTATTGGCGGATGCCATTAAGTCCAAAGCGGACATTTTTATTACTGGGGACTTCAAGTACCACGAGTTTTTTGATGCAGAAAATCACTTAATTATTGCCGATATTGGTCATTTTGAAAGCGAACAATTCACTCCTCAATTATTAGCTGAAAAACTTAAAGAAAAATTTACTAAATTTGCAGTCCATTTAACTGATTTAAATACGAATCCTATTAACTATCTATAGAACATGGCAGCAACGGCAACAAAAAAAGAGGTGACCATCGCACAAAAATTGGACGCGCTTTTTGAGCTTCAAAAAATTGATTCTGAAATCGATCGTATTCGTACGATCCGTGGTGAGCTTCCGTTAGAAGTTCAAGATTTGGAAGATGAAATCAGCGGACTAACAACGCGTGTTGGAAAAATCAACGATGAGATTCAAGAGTTAGAAACAGAGATTTCTGACCGTAAAATTGCTTCTAAAGATGCAGATGCGGCAATTCTGAAGTACAAAGAACAACAAAACAACGTTCGTAATAACCGTGAGTTCGAATCACTTTCTAAAGAAATTGAATTCCAAGAATTGGAAATCAAATTACACGAGAAAAAAACGAAAGAAGCGCGTTATAAAATCGACTTGAAAAATGAAACGTTGACAGAAGCAACAGATCGTTTGAATTCAAAACAAGGAGATTTAGACATCAAACAATCTGAACTTGATGCGATTATTAGCGAAACGCAGAAAGATGAAGATCGTTTGACGAAGGCTTCAAACGATGCGAAAAAGAAAATCGAAACGCGTTTGGTATTTGCCTATGACCGCCTTCGTCAAAACGCTAAGAACGGTTTGGCAGTGGTACAAGTTATGCGTGGATCTTGTGGTGGATGTTTTAACAAAATCCCACCTCAACGTCAACTTGACATTGTAACCAAAAAGAAAATTATCGTATGTGAGCACTGTGGACGTGTCCTTGTTCCAGTTGAAGGTACAGAAGAATAAGATTTAAAATAAAAAAAAAGCGTCCAAATGGACGCTTTTTTTTTGCCGTTTAATTTAACCTAAACGTCACGTCCAATTTCGCTAGTTCTTGAAACAAAAGCGTAGATGGTTGAATCTTAACCGATCTTGAAGGAAGATTCACCTCATATCCCTCGACAGGATCATACACCGTAAAATGCAATTGACAATTACCTTGATTCTGGTTAAAGAGTTCATTCAATTTATCAATCATCAGGTGATCCACTTCCTTTGAGGAAAATTTCAAATGAAGACTTTTTGTGCGTTTTTCTCTTAAATCTTGCAATAAGTCTATGCTATGCACCACAAACTCTAGCTGTTGTCTGTGTCGTGGAACTTCGATGCGTCCTTTCATCGTAATGAACGTACCCGGTTCCATGAAGTGCTTAAACTTTAAGTAATTTTCATTGAACAAATTTAAACGGAAGGCATCTTGATAGTCTTCCACAGTTAAGGTTCCAAATCCATCACCACGTTTCGTGAAACGATGTTCCGCATTTGTGACAATTGCAGCGATGAGAATATCACGTCCCATGTATTGAGTTAAATCATTCAACATTGATATATTTCCAGTACAGAAAGAATCAATCTCAATTTTGAAATCATCCAATGGATGTCCAGAAATAAAGATTCCAACGACTTCTTTTTCGCGGTTCAATTTATAAATTGCTGGCCACTCTTCGCAACGTGGAACTTGCGGCTCCGGCATACTCGTTCCAGTGGATTCACCAAACATCGAAGCTTGTGCCGAATTTTCTTGTTCTTGAAACCCTGCTCCATATCGAACAGCATTTTCTAAGAAACTCCTTCCGCTCGGATCGATTGCAAAATACTGAGCACGGTGTACTCCTGGGAATGAATCAAATCCACCAGCATATGCCAAACTTTCGAAAGCGCGTTTGTTACATACACGCAAACTGATTCGTTTCGTCATGTCAAAGATCGAAGTAAAAAATCCGTTTTTACGCTCTTCAACAATCGCTTCTACCGGAGCAGAACCAAGTCCTTTAATCGCTCCCAATCCAAAGCGAATTGCTCCAGCTTGATTAACAGCAAAAGTAAAATTCGATTCATTTACATCAGGTCCAAGTACAGGAACACCCATCCGCCTGCATTCCTCCATAAAAAACGAAACCTGTTTGATATCACTCATGTTGTTACTCAGGACAGACGCCATATATTCAGCCGGATAATTTGCCTTTAAATAGGCGGTTTGATAAGCAACCCAGGCGTAACAAGTCGAGTGAGATTTGTTAAAGGCATAAGATGCAAAAGCCTCCCAGTCCTTCCAAATTTTCTCTAACGTTTCAGACTTATGTCCCTTCCCACTCGCGCGTTCTATAAACGTTGGTTTCATTATATCCAGAACCTTTCGGTCCTTTTTTCCCATTGCTTTTCTAAGTGTATCCGCTTCACCTTTGGTGAAATCAGCCAATTTCTGAGACAGCAACATAACCTGCTCTTGATACACCGTAATTCCGTATGTTTCCTTTAAGTATTCTTCACAATCATCCAAATCATAGATGATTTCTTCCTCGCCGTGCTTTCGTTTGCAATAAGAAGGAATGTATTCCATTGGTCCTGGGCGGTACAACGCATTCATGGCAATCAAATCCGCGAAAGCCGTCGGTTTTAATTCCTTTAGGTGCTTTTGCATACCGGGGGACTCATATTGGAAGATCCCAACCGTTTCTCCACGTTGGAACAACGCGTATGTTCGTTCATCCTCGATCGGAAATTCATCGGGATTTAAGTCAATTCCTTTATTTTGTTTGACTAATCGAACCGCGTCTTTTATCAAGGTTAAGGTTTTCAAACCGAGGAAGTCCATTTTCAAGAGTCCAGCAGACTCCGCGACCGAGTTATCGTATTGTGTACAAACCATTTCGGAATCCTTCGCTATAGCAACCGGGACAAAGTTTGTTAAATCGTCCGGTGTTATAATTACCCCACATGCGTGAATTCCTGTGTTTCGGACGGAACCTTCGATCTCTGTTGCTTTCTGCAAGACCCGTGCTTGCAAATCAGATCCCGACGCAATGCGACGCAATTCTTTCGCATTTGCAATCGCCTCTTGATTTTTCAGCTTATCTATTAATTCCATATCAGAAAACGAGAACAATTTCTTGAGGGAAAGATCGGGTATTAATTTAGCCAAACGATCCGCCTCCGGGAGAGGTAAGTTCAACACGCGAGCCGTATCTCTAATGGCTGATTTAGCCGCCATAGTTCCGTAGGTAATGATTTGCGCTACCTGATTTGCTCCGTATTTATTAATTACATACTCAATCACCCGTCCACGTCCCTCATCGTCGAAGTCAATATCAATATCTGGCATTGAAACCCGATCTGGATTCAAGAAACGCTCAAAGAGGAGATCGTACTTAATCGGATCAACGTTTGTAATCTGGGTACTATAAGCAACAACTGATCCAGCGGCTGAACCACGTCCGGGCCCAACAGATACATTCATTTCTCGCGCGGCATGACAAAAATCCTGAACAATTAAGAAGTAGCCGGGATATCCCGTTTTCTCAATCGTTGCGAGTTCAAAATCGATGCGTTCTTGAATTTCAGGTGTTATTTCTTTATAGCGTTTTTTCGCCCCTTCATAGGTCAAGTGACGCAAAAAGGCATTTTCACCACGTTTACCCCCATCAATTGTATCTTCAGAAGAAATAAATTCCTGTGGAATATCGAAGGCCGGAAGTAATACCTCACGTGCCAATGCATACGGCTCACATTTTTCAATGATTTCCTGTACATTTAAAATTGCTTCTGGAATATCGGAAAAAAGCGCGATCATTTCCTCTGTAGACTTCAAATAATATTGATCATTTTCCAATCCATATCTAAATCCACGTCCTTTACCCTTCGGCGTATCCACCAGTTCGTTGTCCTTCACACACAGCAAGACATCGTGAGCTTGAGAATCCGATTGATGGATGTAGTATGTATTATTTGTCGCAACCACTTTTACATCGTGTTTATGTGCCAATTGTATGAGAATTGGATTCACGCGTTCTTCCGTTTCCAATTGATGTCGGCTTACTTCGATGTAAAAATCCGAGCCGAATTGTTCCTTCCACCATTTTAACGCTTCTTCCGCTTGATTTTCACCGACATTTAAAATCAAATTTGGTATTTCACCATACAAATTTCCGGAAAGAACAATGATATCCTCTTTGTATAGTTCGATCGCAGCCCTATCGATTCTCGGGACATAATACATTCCTTTTGTATATGCCATTGAAGCAAGTTTAATGAGGTTTTGATACCCATTCTTATTCTTCGCTAAAAGGACAATCTGATAACCATTATCCTTTACAGATTTATCAGCTAAATTTCGACAAACGTTGAATTCACAGCCAATAATTGGAATTATTTCTTCCTTATCGAATGCTTCGCCATTTTCTTCGGCTAGTTTTCGTTCCTCGCGGACTTTCGCATTATAACTACATGCTGCTTTTTCAAAGTGAAAGGCGGCCATCATATTACCGGTATCTGTCAAGGCAACAGCGGTATGTTTGAATTCCGTTGCTTTTTGAATTAATTGTCCGACCTCCGTCGTAGATTGTAAAATGGAATATTGTGAATGGTTATGTAAATGAGCGAATTTAACTCCTGATAACTTCTCTGTTGATACGGGTGAAACCGGAGTTCGAACGACTTCTTTTTCTTTTTGCGCCCCTCTTAATTTGGCGCTTTCCGCCTTCAAATTGACATGCTGCAATCCAACTGTTTGAATTTCACTTGGATTTACTATGCGGTACGATTCAAAATATCCGGGAGCTTGGAGTAATTCCTCCAAGGAATAGTGTTCTTTTCGAATTAATTCTAAGAAACAGCGCGTCGTGGACTCGACATCGGCAGTTGCATTGTGAGCCTCCTTGAATCCAATATGGAAAAGGAAATCGTGAAGTTCCGTTAAGGTCGGTAATTTGAATTTCCCTCCGCGTCCTCCGGGTAATTGACACATTTCCGCAGTGCGTTCTGTACACGTGTCCAAAATTGGAAGGATCAATGGTGTTTCTTC
This sequence comes from Chryseobacterium gleum, assembly GCA_945860065.1. Classification (GTDB taxonomy): domain Bacteria; phylum Bacteroidota; class Bacteroidia; order Flavobacteriales_D; family Crocinitomicaceae; genus UBA952. Next base: position 22,462 of record CAMAPI010000003.1, read on the forward strand.
GCTCATGCGAAAATACTCGCAGCCCATCACATTGATATCGAAACGAACGTTGTGTCCAACAATGAAATCTGCTTTTTCTATTGCCTTCTTAAAGAGAAATAAAACATCGGCTAAATCTTCACCGGCTAAATTGGCTAGTTCCGTCGATATCCCATGAATTTGTTCCGATTGAAACGGAATGTTAAATCCATCTGGACGGATCAAAAAATCCTTTTGTTCAACTAGGGTACCATCCGCCTCGTGCAATTGCCAAGCCAACTGTACCACGCGTGGCCAATTGGACGTATCTGTAATCGGTGCGTTATAATTTCTTGGTAATCCAGTGGTTTCGGTGTCAAAAATCAGGTACATGTGTGGTCTAAAAAAGGAACTTTAAAGATAGGGATTTGTCCGTCAATTTTTCGCGATTGTTGAAAACTATTCCCCCCTCATTTTTTTGTTAAATTTGGTTAAACTTTGATGATGCGGCTTTTCCTAGTATGTAGTATTTTATTTCTCCAGTTCAGGAGTTTCGCGCAATTCATAGAAGCAGACTTTCATTGCCGCAGAGATTCAGTGATTTCTCAGACTTCCTATGGAAGCGTTTACATCACCCGAGATCGCACATGTGCATTGTACGATTGGCTTTGTCCCAAACCAAAGAACTGGATGGAAGAACACGACATGGAAGAGAATTTTCCGGAATTAGCGAATTTCTTGAATACACATCAGTCACTAGGTAGTCTTCCGCGCTATTGGAATAATTTGTATGAATACCAAGGGAAATATTATGTCTATGGACCTAGCGATTGGATGGGGAATAGTCCAGATTACATTTCGGATTCTTTCCTGGTTGAAATCACATCTGACATCACTTATTTTCGAATCAAAAAAACAGAAGTCATTCGTTCTTCCGAACTTTTACTGACTGTAGATTTATATGGGGAGGAAGCCACTTTGCGCATACGCCTATTAGCAACTCCGGAAGGCGCATCGCTGTGGGAATACGCGATAAAAAATGAATCCTGGTCTGAATTAAAAGTGTCGAGCGACCATGTTCGGGGCTACGACCTCATCAACAATGACTGTGTCAATCAAAAGTGTTATCAAGAGTTTCACTTCGATGAAATCGATTTGAGTCGTTTGAAGTTTGCGGATTAAAGACCTAATTGCTTCTCCCAATAATCATTCAATAAAACCACTAGTTTGCGCGCCATATTGTTCTGAAAGCGCTTAGTCCGATAACCACCTATCCAATTAATCCCACGTATGGCGTTTGTTATGATAATTTCATCCGCAGCTAAGACATTTTGAGGAAGTATGGCACATTCGTATACTTTGATCCCGTTCGCTAATGCAATATTGATGATTTGCATGCGCATGGTTCCAGCCAAACATCCTTCATCTAAGCCAGGGGTGTATAATACCCCATTGCTGACAATAAAAAGGTTACAACAAGAAGTTTCCAGAATATTTCCATTGTCAGTGATTAAAAACACATCATCTAATCCTTTTTCCTGTGCTGAAAGTGCAGCCATAACGTAGGTCAAACCAGATTTTGTCTTATAATTCGATAAAAAGTTTTTCTGTAACTTGATGTCTTGATAGATATCGACCTCTATTCCCTTCGCATTTAGTTCGAAATGATTGACATCATACGGATAAACCTCCATGTAATAGTTGCATTCATTGGATTCCGGCAAATACGATCCACCAGAAACGCGATCCAAGGAAAGTCGGCAACGACCACCTTCAAGTATGCCAGATCTTTGACATAGTTCAAAGATTTTTACCTCAAAAAATTCCGTTGTATAATAAGAAGGAGTGCGCATTTTAATCACTTTCGCACCATCCAACATGCGTTTTACATGGTTTTCCATGTTCAACGGTTTGCCGTTGATAAGGCGAATGCTTTCGAAAACCCCATCGCCGTATAAATGTCCACGATTACCAGGATGAATTGTTGGCGCATCGTTCGATAAAATAGTACCGTTGTTATTGATGTAAAGCAATGCCATGGCTTCTTTGTCTAAGATTAGTAAAACAAATGTACAAATTGAATTCCTTTTTGCGGGTCCAGCATTAGGACAAACAATATTCCGAAGATTGCACCACCTATGTGGGCATCATGCGCAATTCCTGTATTGCCTTTTTTTAAGGAATAATATTCAAAGAACAAGTAAAGAGGACCGAAAACATACGCGGGAATCGGAATTGGGATAAACATCAGTGAAAGAGACAGTGTCGGTTTCCATAAAATCACCGCAAAAAGCACCGCAGAAACAGCACCTGAAGCACCTAAACTTCGGTAATTCGGCTGGTCCTGGTGTTTCACCATTGGTAAAAAAGTTGCAGCAATCATCCCAGCAAAATACAATACACAGAAATACACAATTCCAGCATTTCCAAATTGAGTCATCCATTCCAGGTACAAATATTCCCCCATAAAATAGAGCGTCATCATGTTGAATGCTAAATGCGGGATATCAGCATGTATGAAGGCGTGTGTAACAAATCGATGGAACTCATGTTGGTGTTTAATTCGATAGGGAATAAACAACATGCGCTCCTTCCACTCGGCATTTTTATCTGCCCAGAACGAAATAATAATTGTTGCAACGAGTATAATTAATAACATAAGTGAATTTCAGTGAAATGTTTTACCTTTCAACTAGTTATCGAAGTTAATGATAATCCGTTTAGTCATGAAAGTATTCTATTTGATTTTCTTATTGATTTTTTTGTTTTCTTGTAACGACAACAAACCTGTCATTCAAAAACACTTTTTAGCCGATCAAAAAATTTCTTTAAAGGAGAAAATGCTACGGATTCTTCGTCCTGAATACCTTACTCACTTGCATATTGATTCTTCCCTTCACGAGGGACTTCGTCGCTTTTATGCTGCACACAAATTCCATCCGCTTTTGGTTTCGGATTCCGTTTTTACGGAAGGTGGCGAGCAACTGAAGCGATCCTTAGTTCAAAGCATTCGATTCGGGATTCCTGCCACGCGACTTGTTTCCATGGATAAGAAGCTGCATTTATTAGAACAAGAAGTAGTGCTAATGAGCAATTTGGCAATTATTCAATACGATTTAAACCATGGATTTATTGATTTTGAAGCGCAGAAGCTACGTCCAACGAACATCGATTTCAAGGGATTAAACCACGTATGGGAGCAAAGTAAATTGCATGAATTTGACAGTGTTATTTTGTCTCAAGGTCCCATTGATACGAATTATCGTTTCATGGCACAACACTTTTTTAAATTTTGCGACACCGCATTTTTAGATGCAGAAACCTTCACTATCGTCACTGAAAAGGAAAATGTTAGCGCGTCATTTTCGGGTATGAAATCATCCTTAATTTCAAAAAAATACATCGCCGAGCAGGCCGATAGTTTGTCGACACGTGCTGCTTTGAAATTATTTCAACGCGACAACTTTCTCACTGCTGACGGTAAAATAGGTGAGTCAAGCGCTCAAGCACTATCGGAAAGTTCACTTGCCCGAAGTTTACGCGGGGTGATTGCCCTAGATCGATTACGACAAAGACAAGATACATTGGTGAAGTTCATTCGGATTAACATTCCATCATTTGAACTTTTTTATTTTGCCAATGACAGTTTAAAAAGTCATCACCGCATCATCGTGGGAAAAGTCACCAATCAAACACCGACCTTAACTTCAAAAATTAATCGGATTGTTTGCTATCCCTTTTGGAAAGTACCTTCCTCCATTGCGAAGAAAGAAATTGCACCAGCATTGAAAGCGAATCGAAATTACCTAGAAAAAAACCAGATGAAAATTTACCGTGGAAAAGACAAAGAAGTCAATCCAGACGATGTCAATTGGAAAAAAATCAAAGAAAATACGTTTCCGTATACGGTCATTCAGCAGCCAGGCTCACACAATAGTTTGGGAATCATCAAGTTTGAATTCCCTAATCCATATAGTGTCTATGTGCATGACACTCCTTCCAAAAACCTTTTTAATCAATCGTACCGTAGTTATTCTCATGGATGTATGCGCTGTGAAAATCCAGTAGATTTAGCCAAACTGATGCTGCAATATGACAATCTTGGGAAAAAGTCAAATCCGATTACCGCTGATTCTTTGGACAGCCTTTTAATCTTACAAATCAACCATCCGCTCCGCTTATTGAATCCAGTACCGATTTTTGTTGAATACCAAACAGTTGTTGCGGATCGATACGGTATTTATTTCCATCATGACCTGTATAGCAGAGAAACATCCTTGGTGAATATCCTATTGAACGGCAAATAATTCCTAACTTTGTCAAAAAAAGTTATGATCGTTTCTCCATCTGTTTTATCCTGTGATTTCGGAAACATTCAACGCGACACAGAGATGTTGGATCAATCTCAAGCAGATTGGTTGCATATCGACGTGATGGACGGTGTTTTCGTTCCAAATATTTCATTCGGTTTCCCCGTTTTAGAGGTCATCCGTAAACACACGAAAAAGACCTTGGATGTGCATATCATGATTGAAAATCCAGATGATTTCTTGGAACAATTTCAAAAATCTGGTGCTGATATTTTAACGGTACATTACGAAGCATGCAGACATTTACACCGCACAGTTTCACGCATTAAAGAATTAGGCATGATGGCTGGTGTTGCTTTGAATCCACACACACCCATAAGCCTGTTGGAAGAAATTGCAGCGGACTTAGATTTGGTATTAATCATGTCGGTTAATCCAGGTTTTGGTGGACAAAAATTCATTCAAAGTAGTGTGGATAAGGTTCGCTCTTTGGTAGAATTAAGAACGAAGAAAAATGCATCTTTCCTCATTGAAGTCGATGGAGGTGTGAACTTAGAAACAGGAAAGCAATTAGCGGACGCAGGTGCAGATGCGCTAGTTGCCGGAAGTTTTGTTTTTAACTCTGCATCACCTCAAGAGACCATTTCCACGTTGAAATCCCTATAAATCGTAACAATAAACGGTTTTCAACGTTAACTAACCCGGTATGAAATTCGTTTCCCTAGTACTTTTTATTTTTCTCGAAATCTTGTCTTTCGCTCAAATAGAATTGCAGCAAAAAGAGCAGGTCCTAAACGAGCGTTTATTGAACCTTCGCAGCGCCAAAACGGACGAGGAAATGGATCGATTAAATGCGGTGTTCAAAAAAGAAATGGAAGCATTTTTAAAATCAGAAGGCGCATTTGAGTACCCCTTTACTTTACTAAAAACCATCGCCGTTTTAGATAGTGAGGATGAACTTGTTCGCATCATCAATTGGAATATTGAATACACAGATTATTCATACAATTATGCTGGATTTATCCTAAAAAAAGAGGAAGGGAAGGAAAAAGTGATTGTCACAGAATTAGTCGATAAATTAGATCCATACACACCGAAACCGGAAGGAATTGTTGATTCAAAAAACTGGTATGGCGCACTTTATTATAAAATTATTCCCTTCGGTCATCATGGAAAAACAGAGTACCTTTTGATTGGTTGGGACGGAGGAACCACTGGAAGTAATTTTAAATTGATGGATGTTCTCACCTTTGCTGGTAACATACCAAAGTTTGGGAGTCCTGTTTTCAAAGCAAATCGCACCACACTCAAACGAGTTGTTTATGAATATTCGAATCTTTCGAACATGAGCATGCGTTTCGATGAGAAAAATGGCAGGGTCGTATTTGATCATTTATCTCCCGAGTCGCCAGTCTTGGAGGGAGTCTATTCGTATTACATTCCAGATATGACCTATGATTCCTATCGCTATGATTACGATGCTGAAATCTGGGTGCTTCAAGAAGATGTGATCATGACCAATCCAGAAGATAATAAGGGAGAGAAATCATTTTACTCCTTAAATTCGCGTACAGGGAAAGTAGAGAAGAACCGCATGAATGCTGATTGGATTAGTCCAGAGGATTCGGAAATAGAGAACAATGGCAGCCATGTAGCTCGTACTGGAAACCCAGAAGAAGACCAGGAAATTGAAAATGACCTCCAATTCCCTAAAGTGCGATTCTTTAAACGACGTCATAAAAATCCAGAAATAATGACCGTTGAACGCGGTAAAAAAAATAAAAAAACCACAACGAACTAATGCAATTAGGAATAATCAATCAACTTACGATTAAACGTTTTGCTCCTCCGGGTGCTTACCTAATCGATTTACAGGACAATGAAGTTCTGTTGCCAAACAAATACATTCTTCCTGAACATGAGGAAGGAAGTGTGGTGGATGTATTCGTTATGAAGGATTCGGAAAACCGAATTGTTTGTACAACGGAAGTTCCGCTTATTCTCTTAGGTGAATGTCGTTATTTAGAGGTCATTCACGTAAATCCATATGGTGCGTTCGTCAACTGGGGATTAGACAAAGATCTTTTGGTTCCATTTAGTGAACAAATACATCGCTTGGAGCAAGAAGAAAAATACTTATTCACCTTGCGCTACGACTTTGAAACAGACCGACTCTTTGGAAGTATGAAGGTTCGTAAAGTGTTGGATTTGTGCGAGGATCAGGAGATGGTTGGTCAGGCTGTAGATTTATTGATCTGCGAAGAAGGTAAATTAGGACGAAATGTACTGGTGAACAATCGCTATGAAGGATTGATTTTCAAAAACCAACAAACGAAAATTCTCGAACGTGGACAAGAATTAAAGGGCTATGTTAGCGTAGTTCGTCCAGATGGAAAATTAGACATTCGCTTAGAACCCATCACATTTGAAAAGTACGATGAAGCCTCTCAATTCATTTTGGATGAACTCATGAAGGTGAAAATCCTTCCGCTCAGCGACCATTCCTCACCAGAAGAAATACGCGAACAATTAGGCATGAGTAAAAAGACCTTCAAGCAAGCGATTGGAAAGTTATACCGTTGGAAAAAAATCATCATCAAAGATGATAGCATTGAGTTGATTGCTTAGAGCTATCGCCAAAGAAGGTTTCCGTTTGAATGCCATCATCCATAGCCATGATTACTCCCCTTCCGCAATGCCTTTTCTTGTGGATTCGTTCTATACGTATGGCATTATTTCTCCGAAGATTTAAGTAGCCTATTTCGCGGTTTGTTTTCAGCCGATTTATCATCAACATTAATGGAAATTTAGCAAGGCAAATTGAAAATAAAAAAAATGTTTTGTGATGACAATAATGTTTACTTTTATGGTATTAGAAAAGATCGAATATGGACGACTTTCACGAACAACAAGGGGCATTGGACAAAGAATTGGAACGATTCAATGAATTGTTAAACCAATTATTACCTAAATACAACGCCTTATTGAAAAAAGACGATTTGGATAAAAAGGAACTAGTTCGCCTTGGTGAAATTGAAGCCTATTTATTGAGTGTCAACGCGAAAATAATGAATATCAAAAGTGAACTTGAACAGAATTTATTCGGGAAATCTTTGGATACGTATTATAAACTAAAAAATCAAGCGATTGAGGGGAACCCTCAATCACGGTTAAAAATGGAAAAAATGCGCGATGCCTTTTCCGAGGCTTTGCAAGCTGGAGACATCATCAATTTGAACTAGTTCGGGGGAATGTCTGACTTTTCCATCAATCTTTTCTATTTTTGCAACGATGAACAAATCTGAAAGAATTGCCGTTATTGGCGGTGGAAGTTGGGCAACTGCCATTGTGAAGTTGTTGTGCAACACCCAAGAAAAAGTAAATTGGTGGATGCGAAGCGAAGAATCCGTGGCGCACATCCTTCATTACAAACACAATCCAAAATATTTACAGTCAGTTGAATTCGATTTATCCAAATTGGAGATTTCTACCGATTTAACACAGGTCATTCAAACAGCAGATGTTGTCATAATCGCAACGCCATCCGCATTTTTAACCGATACATTCTCGCATATTTCAAGTTATTTATTTCAAGGGAAAGTGGTGTTCTCTGCTGTTAAAGGAATTATTCCAGAATTTAATGCCATTCCGGCGCGCTTCATACATAAAACCTTAGGGACACCATACGAGCAGATTGGGATTATTTGTGGCCCTTGTCATGCGGAGGAAGTAGCACTTGAGCGCTTATCATATTTGACGATTGCTTGTAGCGATAATCAGATTGCGACAAACATGGCAACTGCACTAGCATGCCGATACATTAAAACAACCACATCGGATGATTTATTCGGAACAGAAATTTCAGCAATATTAAAAAATGTATATGCCCTTGCCGCTGGAATTTGTCATGGTATTGGTTACGGAGATAATTTTCAAGCAGTATTGATATCGAATGCGATTCAAGAAATAGAACGATTCATAGATGTGGTGAGTCCGGTTCACCGCGATACAAAAACGAGTGCTTATTTAGGCGATTTATTGGTGACAGCTTATTCCAATTTCTCTCGTAACCGAACCTTTGGATTCATGATAGGTAAAGGATATTCTGTCAAAACTGCGCAATTAGAAATGAACATGATTGCTGAGGGTTATTACGCCACGAATAGTTTGGTTGAAGTCAATAAGAAATTTGATGTAGACATGCCTATTTTGAATGCTGTTTACCGCATTCTATACGGAGGAATTTCTCCAGTTATCGAAATGAAAATCCTTTCTGAAAAACTATCTTAATGCACGATTCCATGCTTGTTTTTAAATTTGGGGGCGCCTCTGTTAAAGATGCTGCGTCTATACAAAATGTCGCTTCTATTCTTTCGCTTTATCCTGGGGAAAAAATTGCTGTAGTTGTTTCTGCAATGGGAAAATCCACCAATAAACTGGAGGAGATAGTGACTGCGTTAGAAACAAAAAACCACACGTTATTTATTGAATTAGTCGATGAATTGGAAGCGTTCCATATGGCTATTATCGCGGCGTTATTTCCGGAAAGACATTTCGAAATCCATCAAACAATCGCGGAACTATTCGAATCATTAAGAGCACGTTTCGAAACGGACTTTTCAGATAATTTAAGTTTTGAATACGATCAAATTGTTTCCTTTGGAGAAGTAATCTCCTCTCAAATTGTCAGTGCCTATTTAATTGATCAAGATTTTTCAGTTAAATGGATGGATGCAAGAACGCTCATCCGAACTGATCACTCGTATCAAGAAGGGAAGGTGGATTGGGGAAAAACAGAACAATTCGTTCAAGAACGTATGTTGCCAGCATTTCAAGACGCTGATATCCTGCTAAGTCAAGGATTCATTGGGCATGACTCAGAAGGATTCACTACCACTTTAGGTCGTGAGGGATCAGATTACACTGCAGGAATATTAGCCTACTGTGGGAATGCAGAAAGTGTCACTATTTGGAAAGATGTTCCCGGAATGTTAAATGCAGATCCAAAGTATTTTTCCAATACGAAAAAACTAGAAGCCATCTCTTTCAAGGAGGCAATTGAACTTTCCTATTATGGCGCAAGTGTCATACATCCTAAAACCATCCAACCGCTTCAAAACCGCAATATTCCGCTGTTTGTCAAATCTTTCCTTGATCCCAAAGCAGATGGAACGATTATTCAAGCCTCATCGAGCAAAGACCATCTGGTGCCTTCTTATATTTTTAAATTTGAGCAATCATTGTATTCGTTTACACCAAAAGATTTCTCGTTTATTGTTGAAGAAAATCTAAGTGTCATTTTTGGGAAATTGTCCGAGTTGAATGTCAAAATCAACCTGATGCAAAATTCTGCTTTGAGTTTTTCGATTTTAGTCGATCAAAACAAACTAAAACGGGATGAATTTCTCGCATTGTTTCAGTCGGACTATGAGGTAAAGTATAACGAAAACCTATCTTTAGTTACGATTCGTCATTATGATGAAGACACCATCCAACAAGTGACGCTTGGAAAAGAGATCCTCCTACAACAACGCACGCGACACACCGCTCGATTTGTGTTAAAATAACACGCAAATACCACTTTAATGGTATTTGAATTTCATTGAAATGACTGTAATTTTGCGCTATGTTAAACACCTTAGATCGTATTGGATTGAAGCGCGTGGTAGAAATCGTATCGGTGGACCATTCTCCAATCTCATCTAAGTTAACTGAAATGGGTTTAGTTTCAGGTCAACTCATTACTACTTTATTCAAAGCACCATTTGGCGATCCAATTGCAATTGAACTAAATGGCTCTGTGCTTTCCCTCCGTTTAGAAGAAGCGAAATTTATTGAAGTGAAAGCGTAATGCTTTGAATCAAAATTAATAAGTTTGCAAACCATGAAAATTGCGTTACTCGGCAATCCGAATACTGGTAAAAGCTCAGTATTCAATCTCTTGACAGGTTTGCGTCAACAGGTAGGGAATTTTCCTGGTGTAACGGTCGACAAACGAAGTGGATTCGTTACAGTCGAAAATGTCCAACACGAACTCATCGATTTTCCTGGTACGTATAGCATATATCCAAGGTCTAAAGAAGAATCAGTCGTATTTGATGTCTTATCTAAGCCCTCACATTCCCAGCATCCAGATCAAATCATCTTTGTGGTGGACGCGAGCAATTTGCAACGTAATTTATTGTTCTTCTCTCAAGTCTATGATCTTGGTATTCCATGTGTGCTTGTCCTCAATATGTGGGATATTGCACAACGCAAAGGAATCACTATTTCCGTAGATGAGTTGTCCAAATTATTTCCAAGTGTGCCCATTGTTCAATCCAATGCACGTGTCGGACTTGGTAAAGACCGCATCCTACAATCACTTGCAGAATTAAAAAACACCTTTGTTCACCAACAATCGTTCATCGATGGATACCCTTTGTGTCCTTTAGAGGACGTTTCCGCTCAAAAATCGGAAGCAGAAGAACGCTTGAAGAAAATCAAAAGCGCATTAATAAATGTAGTTCATACAAAGATACCTGTTGGAGAAAGTATCTCGCGAAAAATCGACCGGGTTTTGATCCATCCTGTTTTCGGATACGTGATATTTACTTTGGTTTTATTGACCATTTTTCAGTTCATTTTTACGTTTGCCAATGCACCGATGAATTGGATTGATTCAGTGTTTGCTCATCTATCCAGTTGGACGAGTCATGCGATTCAACCAGGACTTGCGAACGATTTACTATCGCAAGGAATCATTCCAGGAATTGGGGGCGTTGTCGTTTTTGTACCTCAAATTGCGATGCTCTTCTTCTTCATATCTATCTTGGAAGAAAGTGGGTATTTGTCCCGGGTGGTATTTATCATGGACCGACTCATGCGGCCCTTTGGTTTGAATGGAAAGAGTGTTGTGCCACTGATGTCAAGCATTGCCTGTGCGATTCCTGGAATCATGGCTACTCGAACAATATCTAACTGGAAGGAACGACTGATTACCATTCTCGTTGCGCCATTTATGAGTTGTAGTGCCCGAATCCCCGTTTATACACTCTTGATTTCCTTGGTTATTCCGAAAACATTTATTTTTGGATTCATCAACTTACAGGGCATCGTATTATTTGGCTTATACAGTCTAGGGATTGTTTTTGCGCTATTGGTTTCTTTTCTTTTAAAATTGTTTATTAAGCAAAAGGAGAAAGGATTTCTGTTAATGGAGCTTCCCGACTATAAGAATCCACGTTGGGGAAATGTCTTTATTAATGTGTTGGAAAAGGTGAAGATTTTCATCATCGATGCAGGAAAAATCATTTTGGCGATTTCCATCATTTTGTGGTTTCTGGCGAGTTTTGGTCCAGACATGAAAGGTTCGATGGAAGGGCTAAGCAAAAGCACTACATATCAAAGGCTGACAGAAGATGAACAATCTCAAGCGATGGCTTCCTGTAAACTTTCCAATTCCTATATCGGAATACTTGGTAAAGGAATAGAACCGATCATTGCACCCTTGGGCTATGATTGGAAAATTGGAATTTCATTGATTACATCTTTTGCGGCAAGAGAAGTGTTTGTAGGTTCCTTAGCAACCATATATGCCGTTCAAAATGAAGGCGATGCGCAAACCTTACTGATTGATCGCATGCGAAACGAAGAAAAAGCTGATGGGACCCCTGTTTTTACCTTGGCTAGTGGTGTTTCATTAATGGTATTTTATGTATTCGCCATGCAGTGTATGGCAACATTGGCAGTAGTCAAACGCGAAACAAATTCGTGGAAATGGCCCCTTATTCAACTTGTGTTCATGGGAGCCTTGGCATACCTATCAGCATGGTTTACTTTCAGTATTCTTTCTTAATTCGCGGATAAAGCTTACATTCGTTCAGATATGCAACTGTTGGTAATTTTTCTTGCGCTTGGACTTTCCTTGATATACCTTGGTAGGAGGATATGGAAACAATTTTCCAAAAAGAATTCCAGCTGTGAAGGTTGTGCCTTGCATCAAACACTTACAAAAGAGTAACTAGATTATGGCAATCGTTCAACTTTATAAGTACAATGCTACTTTTTATTCCATCAAACAGGAATCTTCTACCTATTTCTCCAATGAATTTTTAGAGACTGAGCTCGATAACGACCATGTGGCTTGGTTGAATTTTCATGGAATTGATGAAACTGGGTCGATCGAACATTTATGTCAAAAACTGGGTATTGATAAATTATCGATAGAAAATATTCACCACCAGGTCCGTCGACCCAAAATTGAAGAGTACAGTAAGTACATGTCCTTCTATGTAATGTCCGCATTACCCAAAGAAGACGAAAATCCATATTTACATCAAGATCAAATTTCCTTTTTAATGGGGGAAAATTACCTCATATCTTTTCAAGATAAACCTTCTGATCACTTTACAGATGTGCGTGACCGAATTGAAAAAGGAAGGGGAAAAATACGAACGAAAGGTCCCGACTTTTTAATGTTTCGCATGTTGGAAGCGATCATCGACAATTACTTTGAAGTCTTGGAAGATATTTCGATACAGATTGAATTCATTGAGTCTAAGCTTCATATTGTTCACGATAAGTACATTTTAACAAGCATCGAATTAGAAAAACGAAAACTCATTGAGTTGCGTAAAATTGCGCAACCTATGCGCGACATCACTAACCAATTAGAAAATAGCGAGAGTCCGTTCATTCAAATCAGCAATCGTCATTATTACCGCAGTTTGCACTCCTCTTGTATAAGCGCACTAGAAGAAATTGACGCAAATAAGCAAATTTTGGAAGGAATGTCGAATTTGTATTATGCGGCACAAGGACAACGAATGAATGAAATCATGCGCGTATTAACAGTGGTTAGTTCCATCTTCATCCCATTGACTTTTATTGTCGGGGTTTATGGAATGAATTTTGAGCACATGCCAGAGTTGAAATACCCATATGGTTATTATACGGTAATCGCATGTATGTTTGCACTAGGATTTGGATTGTTGTTGATCTTCAGGAAAAGAGGCTGGTTGAAAAAATAATTCTTTAAAAATCTTGATTTCATCTATTTTTCAGAAAAATAAATCTGTTAACATTTAGTTAAATAAAAAATGGACTAGTGAATCCTCCGTATGTTTGATTTATAAAAATTATTGACTATGAAAAATCTATTTTTATCCTTTGGGATTATGTTCATCGCAGTATTGGGAATGAACACCGTAAATGCACAAATTGAGAAAGGTGCTAAAATCGAATTCAGTAAAGAAACGCATGACTACGGAAACATCAAATACGGTGGTGAGCCATATTGTAATTTTGAATTCAAAAACACAGGAGATGAGCCATTAATCATTTCAAACGCGAAAGGATCTTGCGGATGTACGGTTCCTGAGTGGCCGAAAGAACCAATTGCTCCAGGAGCAAAAGGAGTTATTCGTGTTAAGTACGATACAAACCGTCCTGGTCCGATCAATAAAAACGTAACCATTACTTCTAACGCGCTTAATGAGCCAAACAAAGTGATTCGTATTAAAGGTGAAGTTGGTCCAGCTCCAGAAGTTGGAACTCCAGTAAATAACGCTGGTGCACCAATCAACAACTAAGATAATTCTCTTATCACATAGAAAAGCCGATCAATTGATCGGCTTTTTTTATGACATCTTATATTGTTAATTCAGAGGTGAACCTTAAATTTCATTAAATGTAGAAACGGTCTGTTTCCAAGTACCAGTTGAACCTGGACGGACCACTTGAATGGTTTGATATCCAATTTCCTCTGCAGCCAATAATTCCTCTTGGATATCTGACAAAAATAATATTTGATGAGGCTCAAGATCTAAAATTTCTGCAATCGCTTTATAGGTTGCTGCATCGCGTTTAGCACCTGTATTTGTATCGAAAAAATTGGATAAATGTTTGCTCAAATCACCAAAACAACTATGTTGAAAAAGCAATTTCTGTGCATGAATAGAACCCGATGAAAAAATACCAATTTTCAGTCCATTGGCGCGCCACTTATTCAAGCAAGTTGGAACATCATCGTAAACGTGTCCTTTGATTGCCCCTTCTTCGTATGCTTTTTTCCAAACGAATCCTTGCAGTGTTTTTAGCGGAGTGACTTTTCGATCTTCGCGACACCATAGATCCAAGTAGGCAATCACTTCTTCGGTTGTCGTAATGCTTTTCCCTTCTTCTTCCTTCACAAAATTAATTACCTGAGCGAAAGATTCTTTTACCTCGCTCACTTGAGCCATTTTCGGTAACTCTTGAATGTGTTCTCTGAAATAAGGGAACAACTCATCTACCACGAAGGAAATGGAAGATGTTGTTCCTTCGATATCACTTAAAATGTACTTTATTTGACTATCCACGTTTGGGGAAATTAAACTCATTAAATTCTTGCTCCAAGCCTGATTCCGTATATTCAGGAGTCCAACCGGACATGTCTATAAATATGCGAATGGCTTTCACGAATGGATTTGTTTCACCGGCATCAAACCAATGTTTTGTACCTACTGGAACGGAAATCAAGTCGCCACGTTCGCAGAGTAAATTGAACACATCCTCATTTTCTAAGTGAAACCAAAATAGTCCTTGTCCATCAACAAAAAACCGAATTTCATCTTCCGAATGCGTATGTTCCGCCAAGAATTTCGCTCGAATGGCCTCGTAATTTTCTGTTAAAGAATTGATGGAAATAACATCCGCTGTTTGGTATCCACCATTTTTCATAAATGGATCTAAATCTGAATGATATGCCGCTAATATTTCTTCCGAACTTGCCGAATCATCAAAGGCAACATCGCATTGCCATTGATCAAAGAAAATTCCACGTTCGTTCATGAAAGACCGAATTTTCTGCGGGTCTATCAGTTGAACTTGTTGATTTGGAATGGATAATATGGCCATTAGAATTGATTTAATTCACACTCACAAAGGTAATCCAAGGTTTCCAAATGACGTTTGGCAGAAAACAGATTTTCGCCCCATGCATAGGTTCCATGTTGACGAATGATAAAACAATGTTGTTGGATATCACTTTTACGTTCAGGAATCATTTGTTCAAAATACCCCATATCCTGTGCATTTTCAAAAATAGGAATGTGAACAGTACAATCATGCGTTTTCACTCCTGAAAATCCTTTTTGCAGTTCGTAATTACCGACGGAAAAGACACGATCGTGCTTCATTGAAATGAGCACTGGATTTTTGGAATGACTGTGAAGAATAACCTTTGTTTCTGGAAACAAGCGGTAAATAAGCAAATGAATCAATGTTTCATCGGAAGGTTTTAGTTCTTCAAAAGGCGACATCACTTTTCCATTTGCGTCGATGGGGATAAAATCTTCCGCATTAAAATTAGCTTTATCGACACCAGAACGCGACACCCATATTTGACCATCCTCTTTGAAAGAGTAGTTGGTGGAAGTAGCAGGTGACCACTCCTTTAGATGATATGCTCGAATTGTTTCTGCTAAGCTAACTTTCATGTGATAGATCTTATATAAACGAAGAAAAACGCACCAAAAGATGCGTTTTTCAGTATTTGTTTTTTATTGTCATTAGTTCGCTAATCGTTCTTTTACCAAAGAAGCAATTAATTTTCCGTCGGCTTTTCCCGCTAATTTTCCACTGAGTATACCCATCACTTTCCCCATATCCTGAGGTCCAGATGCACCAACTGTTTGAATCGCTGCAGCAACTTCCGCTCTTACTTCCTCCTCACTCATCATTTTTGGCAAATATGCCTCAATGACTTTCGCTTGGAATAACTCATCATCCGCTAAGTCCTGACGATTTTGTGCGACATACAAATCATAGGTTTCTACGCGTTGTTTATGTAATTTCATACAAATTTTCATCGCTACTTCTTCACTCACTTCACCATTACCAGAAGTCGCTTCTAGCAATAATTTGGATTTAATATCTCTCAAAGCCGCTAACTTTTCTTTTTCTCTGGCTAGCATTGCTTTTTTAATATCCTCGTTAATTAATTCAGTAAATCCCATCAGTCTACGTTATCGTGTAAGAAATTATTACTTCGAATGCCAACTTTTCCATCCTCATCTTGCGACAAGCCGAAACGAGAAAAACGTTCTTCAGTACTCGGCGTTGATTGTTGAATGCTGATGTTTCGACGAACATATGCAGGCTCGTTTTCAAATTCAACGATGCCTTCTGCTTTCTTCAATTTTGCCGTGTATTCTTGAATGCGTGATACGCGTTCTTGTGTTTTGCGTTGTTGTTCCTCCGGAGATAGAATGCGTTTTGCCGGCTCCATGCTTAAACGCTCTTCTGCATCATCCTCTAACAAGTGACGAACGATTGTTTCCGGTTGCTGTACTTCAGAAACCGATTGAACCGGAGCTTGATAAGATATTTCTTCCTCAACGGATGTAGAACTTGCGTCCATCACATCCCAAGTAAAAGCATTGTCATCATTCTCGAAATTTTCAGTTGACGCTTCTACATCGAAAGCAGGCATATCAGCAACAGAAGTAATCTCGTCTTCTAATTGATAGGCAATCACTTCGTTCTCGATCGGTTCTTCCAAATCAAAACGCGTTGGCTCATCGATAAGCGTTTCCGTCACATTGCTCGGAGAAACTAAAGGAGTATAAAAAGAGCTGTGATTTTCCTGTTGCTCTTCTTCTTTCAAGAAAGGCTCTTGATTGATTTCACTTTGGATCGTTGTGTGTTGTACAGGGGATTCTAGTGGACTAACAATCTCTTTTCTGTGTTCTTCCTCCAGCGCGACGATCTTGCGCTCTGGAGCTCTCTCAAAACCCGTGATAGGCTTTGAAGAGAATCCTGTTGCTATTAGCGTGATACAAATCTTATCGCCTAATGTCGAATCATAACCATGTCCCCAAATAACATCTGCTGTAGCTCCAGCAGCATCTTGGATGTAGTCCGTAATTTCTGTGATTTCGTCCATCATGACTTCTTTATCACCATAGGTAATATTCAGTAACACATAGCTAGCACCATTGATATCATTATCATTCAATAAAGGAGAAGTTAATGCTTCCTTCACAGCGACAAGGGCGCGATCTTCACCTTCAGCAAGTGCGCTACCCATAATTGCTTGACCACTGTTACGAAGAACGGTATTTACGTCGTTGAAATCAACATTGATTGTTCCTGTCACTGAAATGACTTCCGCAATTCCTTTTGCCGCAACGGTTAATACGTTGTCAGCATGCGAGAACGCACTTGAAAGCGACATATTTTTACCAAATTCACGCAAACGCTCATTGTTAATAATTAACAAGGTATCCACGTTTTGACGCATTTTGTCCAAACCTTCTTCCGCTTGTTGGCGACGTTTTCTTCCCTCGAAATTGAATGGAACTGTTACAATTCCAACCGTGAGGATTCCTAAGTCCTTCGCTACCTGCGCAATTACTGGTGCGGCACCTGTTCCAGTACCTCCACCCATTCCAGCCGTAACGAATACCATTTTCGTATTTTTCGAAAGGATTTCACGAATTTCTTCGATGTTTTCGATTGCGGCATTCATTCCCATTTCAGGAATCATTCCGGCTCCTCTACCTTCCGTTAAATTCGGGCCCAACTGAATTTTATGCGGAACTGGAGAAATATCCAAGGCTTGACGATCCGTATTACATACGATAAAATCCACGCCAACAATTCCTTGCAAGAACATGTGATTCACCGCATTCGAACCACCACCTCCAACACCAATAACTTTGATGATTGAGTTTGCGTTGCTCTCTGCTTGTGCTCCCATTTTAGGTAAGTCAAATTCCATATCCATCATTTTTTCTATTAATCTTTATCATCAAAAAATTCACCAACTGATTGTCTAATCTTATCAAAAAATCCACCATCTCTGCGTGGATTAGAGTGTGTTCTTGCCTTTTGGTTTGCCATTGGCGCTTCTTCATGCTTTGGAATAAAATCCAAACCAGATTTCTCCGCTGCCTCAAATCCTTTCAACACCAAGCCAATTCCTGTGGAGTACATTGGACTTGCCAACTTATCTAGGTCATTGGTATTTGCTAAATGTTCTGTTGGATAACCAATTCGTGTATCCAATCCAGTCATGTATTCAAACAATTGTGTTAGGTGCTTCAGTTGAGCACCACCGCCTGTTACAACGATACCACCAATGATTTTCTTCGAATAACCTGAGTTTTTTATTTCGAAATTCACCAATTCGATGATTTCTTCCATTCGTGCTTGAATGATACTCGCCAAATTTTTCAAGGTGATTTCTTTCGGTTCGCGTCCACGTAATCCCGGAATACATACCACCTCGTTTTCTTTGCTTTCTGAAGCCAATGCGCTACCAAATTTAACTTTCAGGGATTCCGCATGACGTTGCATGATGCGACATCCTTCTTTAATGTCTTCTGTGATGACATTTCCGCCAAATGGAATGACCGCAGTATGACGAATCAATCCATCTTGAAAAATGGCTACATCTGTTGTTCCACCGCCGATATCGACTAAAACAACACCTGCTTCTTTTTCCTCGTCACTCAATACAGCTTCTGCTGAAGCAATGGGTTCAAGGATAATTTCTTTAACATTTAATCCAGCGCGGTCAACACAACGCTTGATGTTTTTAATATTGTTTACTTGTCCCGTAATGATGTGGAAATTCGCCTCTAAACGAACTCCACCCATTCCGATTGGGTCTTTAATTTCTGGTTCATTGTCCACAATGTATTCTTGTGGAATTACCGTAATGATCTCCTCACCAGGAGTCATCACCAATTGATACATATCGTCAACGAATGCATCGATGTCACTTTGCGTGATTTCACCTTGCGCATCTCGACGAGTATACATCCCTCTGTGTTGCATACTGCTGATGTGTTGTCCAGCAATTCCTACGTTCACATTTTTTATTTTCAAATCACCTTCCACAGATGCTTGGGTCAAATCAACAGCAGACGAGATCGATTGAACCGTGCGTTCGATGTTAGACACCACTCCGCGCATGACTCCAAGGGATTCACTTTTCCCTAAAGCAATGATTTCAATTTTATTGTGCTCATTTTTACGTCCTACGAAACAAGCAATTTTAGTCGTCCCAATATCGAGGCCAACAACAATCTTGCTACGCTTCACTTCGCTAGTTGGCTCTTTTTCTACAAACGATTTGTCCTTCATATTTCACACTTATTTCGCTATACTTATTCCACCCTTCATAGGGCATTGCTTCTCTGTAAAAATCTAATAATCGGCCAAATTTATCATTCACATCTTCATCCGAATTGGCTGTTCCGATATTTATTTTCTGATCACCTACAATGGGAATTAGTACAAAATCACCGTTCTTTTCGCGGTAAACTTGACCAATCAATTTATGTAAAATTGGATCCTTACAAACATAATTTGAAATTCGATAGATATCATCTAAATTTCGAATACTTTTCAAGGAATCGTTGTTAATAATTTTAAAGATTGAATTCGGCGAAAATCGATCCTTAATCATCCCGGAAAACACGAGTACACGTGCGGTATGCAGACTCGATCGATTCATTAAAAACCCATCCTCATCTAGGTAAAAACTTTGTCCAGATTTATTGAAGATTCGCGCGATGGGTTTTCGAAGGTTTAGCTGTATATCCCACTCATTTCCAATACGTTTGAAAACCTTCACATTTTTAACTTCTGGCATGCATGATATCACGAATTCAATTTTTCGAATATTTAAGTTTCCAACACGATCATTTTCCTGAATCAAGCGATGAAGTTTCAGGCGGTCAATAAGCTCAGGTTCGGTTAAAAAAGCATCTCCATCAACGTGAATAGAAATTTTAGGATTATTGTACTTCTTTTTGCTTTCCTCCTGGTTCGCGATGAACAAAATGGCGCTCACGCCAGCAGCTAGCAAAATCCACAAACTAATTTTCATCCAATTTTTCATGTCAATCAGTTAGGTTTATGGTTAACAATTCTTTCAATGATGCCACAATACGGTCTATATCTCCTGCGCCAATTGTCAATAAAATACCTTCCGAAAAATTGCTCAAGTACGGTAAGACTTCGCTTGGTTTTTTAATGGACTTTTGATTGTTTTTACATTTATCAAGTAGCCAATCGCTAGAAATTCCATGAATGGGTTCCTCACGTGCAGGGTAAATCGGTAACAGAATCAATTCATCTAACTCAGAAAGTTCTTGTGCGAAATCTTCGACAAAGTCTTTGGTTCTCGAAAAGAGGTGGGGTTGAAAAATTCCAGTAATTTTTTTTCCAGGATACAACAGTCTAATGGAGCTGACAAGTGCTTTGATTTCTTGAGGATGGTGCGCATAATCATCCACATATACCAATTTTTCGCTTCGAATGATGTATTCAAATCTTCGTTTTACACCAAGAAAATGCTTGAGTCCTGTACGAATTTGTCCTTCATCCATTCCCAATTCATGCAATAGCCCAACACAAGCCAGGGCGTTTTCTGCATTATGGATTCCCGGCAATCCAAATTGAACATCTAGCCACCAACTGTTTTTTAGGCGTATATCCCCACACAAGAATCCATTTTTCCAATTTAAATTGGATACGGAATAATCTGCGCTTTCTGAATCCACTGCATACGTCAAGGAGCTTCCTAAAGTTGGTAAATGGAGTCCTTCTTTTTGCAGACAAATTCCTTTTGGATCCAACTTCATCGCAAATTGACGAAATCCTTCTTTGAACTGTTCTGCTGTTCCGTAAATATCCAGGTGATCTGGGTCCGCAGAAGTAATAATCGAAGCGAAGGGTGACAAATAAAGAAAAGAACGGTCAAATTCGTCAGCTTCAATAACTGTATATGGGCTATCGTTGTCGAGTACTAAATTGGATTGAAAATTCGTGGCAATTCCACCAAGAAAAGCATTACACTTCCAACTGGATTGATCCAATATAAAAGCCAACATGGAACTCGTTGTGGTTTTGCCATGCGTTCCGGCAACACAAAGTCCCTTTGATTGTCGCGTTAACATCCCCAGAACTTCTGCTCTCTTCAATAAGGTAAAACCAACTCGTATAAAAAAGTTCATTTCCTCCAGCTGTTTGATGGCTGGCGTGTAAATAACAAGTGTATTGCTTTTATCCGTAAATGCTTCAGGAAGTTGTTCACCTAAATCATCAAAATGAATCTCACACCCTTCTTCCTCGAGTTGCTTCGTTAAAGGTGAGGGAGTTTTGTCATATCCTCCAACTTTAATTCCATTCTGCTTAAAATAGCGTGCCAATGCTGACATGCCAATGCCTCCAATGCCGATAAAATATACCTGTTTATATTGTTCGAATTGTTGCATTTGTTTAGATAATTGATTCACAAGCATCGACTATTTCAATGCAGGCATTTGGTTTTGCTAATAATCCAATTGATTTGCTTAACTGTTCGCACAATTGCGCATTGTTCAGCAAGTCTATTGTTGTTGGAATAAGTGTTTCTTTGGATTGATCGTCACGGACTAAAATCGCCGCATCTTGACGAACGAGTGCCATAGCATTTTTCGTTTGATGATCCTCAGCAACATTTGGTGAGGGAACCAAGACACATGGTTTACCGATTAATGTGAGTTCTGAAACGGACAATGCGCCAGCACGGGAAATGATGACATCCGCAGCAGCATATGCTAAATCCATACGTTGAATAAAGGCATGAACTTGAATGTTTGATTTCCAAGAATCATTGAACTGTGTCTCAATTTGACTTAAATAATTCTTACCGCATTGCCAGATGATTTGAACATGAGCAGAACAAAGTAAGGACGCATGATGTAACACGCTTTCATTGAGGGTTCGGGCTCCCAAACTTCCACCAATAACAAGAATGGTCTTTTTTGAAGGATCTAACTGAAAGAAGGTATCCGCCTTGGCTTTGAGTTCCCCTACTCTAGATACCAAATTTCTGACTGGATTACCCGTATGTATGATTTTCGAAGTGGGGAAATATTGATCCATACTGCTATACGCTGTGCATATTTTTACTGCTTTTTTGGCAAGGATTTGATTGGTTTTTCCTGGAAAGGAATTTTGTTCTTGGATGAGTGTCGGAAATCCTAACATATTGGCCATTTGCAAGGTTGGACCACTTGCGTAACCACCTACACCAATGACTAATTGGGGGTTAAAGTTTTTGACTATTGATCGCGCCTTCCATAAACTTTGAAGGATTTTGAACGGTAATATAAAATTAGAAAACGTTAATTTGCGTTGGAAACCAGCGATAGGTAATCCTATAATTTCGTAACCTGCTTGAGGTACTTTTTCCATTTCCATTTTCCCAATCGCTCCTACAAAAAGTATGTCCGCAGTTGGATTTCTTCGTTTGATTTCATCGGCAATCGCCACGGCAGGAAAAATATGTCCTCCTGTTCCACCACCCGAAATAATTACACGTTGAATACTCATCATTCCATTTTTATACTTGCTCAAAGGAAGCTTCGTCTTTTTCTTTTTCTAAGTCTTTTGCAATTGCTTGAATTACGCCAATAGAAACACAAGCCATGATTAATGCTGATCCTCCCATTGCCAAAAAGGGCATGTTTTGTCCGGTTACTGGGAAAACACCTGTACATACGAGCATATTGATGCTTGCTTGTGTCAATAGGTGAATTCCAATTCCCAAGGAAACATAGGATTGAAATAGATCAGTTGTTTTGAGGGCAATTTTGATGATTCTGTATAACAGAATTAAATACAATAGGGCTAAAAATGCGGCCATTAAAAATCCGAATTCTTCTACAAATGTTGCATAATAGAAATCCGCATACGCTTCTGGCAAGTACTCTTTCAATTTTCCATCACCGACACCTTGTCCAAACAAGGAACCCACATGTATGGCCAATTGTGCATTTTTTGCTTGAGCATTCGCCTGAGCGGTTTTAATGTCTTGGGAATCACTTTCCATTCGATTCGTTAAGCGATTCTTCCATGTATCGTAACGCGGAAGGAGTCCAACAGCTGGAAAAGCCAAATGAAACATCACCGCTAATGTTGCCAGTGCAATTCCGATACCGGCCATTGTAAATAATTTCCCCCACGGAACTCGTCCAATATATAATAATGCCATGCACAACAAGAACAACATAGCTGCGGTGGAGAAATTGTCAGATACGATCAAGGTACAGATTACGCCAATGGGAATCATCAAGGGTAGAATTCCTTCTTTCCAACTCGTTAACTTATCTTTCTTTTTGACTAATATTCGACTGACATAAATGATGAGGGCCAATTTGGCAAAATCAGAAGATTGAAACGTTAACTTGACAAATGGGATGCGAATCCAACGTCCAGCACCATTGACTTCGGTTGCAAAGAACAAGGTAAAGAGAAGCAAGGCAATGGCAAGGTAATAGGAGAACTTTGCCAATTGACTAATGTATTTTGAGTTCACGCGATGGATAGCAAACATGGAAGTGAATCCAATTACGACGTAAATGAAGTGTTTAAATAAATATTGAAAAGGTGAACCACCCTCTATTTTTACCAAAATTGGAACAAAACTATAAACCGTAACGAGGGAGAAAGACATCATGAGGATGGTAATTATCCAAATGACAGGATCGCCTTTTAAGTATTTTAAGTATTCTCTCATAACAATTGTACCAAATTGAGGTAAGCAGCAATTTTAAGGGAAACATATTCACTATCGTTCTCTGTACAAGTAAATAGCAAAGTCCCAGTTGATTTTATTTCTGACATTAATCCGTTCAACACATCTTGGATATCCTCAAACTCGTTTTCCAACATAAAACCAGTGCGATTTTCTCCAAAGGAAAAGATGCTTTGAAACGTATGGATTAGTTCCGGATTAGAGCTTAATACGGCCTCAATTTCCGCAGGATTCCCGACCCAAAAAATCTTGGTTGGAATTGCCTGGATAAAATTAATTAAGGCATTTTGTTCCGGCTGCATCCACGTAAACACATCGAATCCTTTCAGTTTTCCATGAGCACGAATGCTAGTTCCCTGTGCTTCGCGCAGAGAATTATCTATGGAATATGTTTCGTTATGAATGCGTTTATCTTGCATTTTGAATGGGACTAATTATAACATTCGGACAGCTCGTTTAAACTGATTTCCTCTATCCTCATAGTTGTCAAACAAATCGAAACTTGCACAAGCAGGGGAAAGAAGAACTATTTCATCTTTTTGCGCAAGTCTGTAACCGTATGCGACCGCTTCCATGGCAGATTTAGCCTCTACAATAGTTTCTACAATTCCAGTAAATGCATCGATAATTTTTTGATTATCTTCTCCTAAACAAATAATTGCTTTTACTTTTTCACGGACAAGTGCTGTTAATTCAGAATAGTCATTTCCTTTGTCTACACCACCAACAATCCACACTGTTGGACTTTCCATGCTTTCTAGAGCAAACCAAGCAGAATTGATGTTTGTTGCTTTCGAATCATTGATGAATTCAATTCCGTTTACCTTGGCAACGAATTCAAGTCGGTGTTCCACATTAGTGAAGTCCTCAAAACTTTCACGTACAATATCCTTACGGATTTCAACTAGTCTTGCAGCGATCCCTGCGGCAAGTGCGTTTTGGGTATTGTGTTTACCCTTTAAAGCTAATTCGTGTATTGACATGGTAAATTGTTGGTTTATATTGATTATTAGTTGTTTGTCTTTTGCATAACCACCCTGACTTTGTTCTTCTTTCAAGGAGAAAGGAGCCAAATTTACTTGGGGATTTCTTTTTTTCATTTCTGTGGAAATAATAGGGTCATCAGCGTTAAAAATGAACCAATCATTGCGTGTTTGATTTTGTAAAATGCGGAATTTTGAATCAACATAATTCTGCATTTGATCATCGTAGCGATCTAGATGATCTGGGGTAATGTTTGTTAGGATGGAAACATGTGCATGGAAATCGTACATGTCATCCAATTGAAAAGAACTCAGTTCAATCACATACCATTCGTGGTCACCTTCTGCCACTTGTTTCGCGAAACTGTAGCCAACATTCCCCGCCAATCCGACATCAAATCCGGCTTTTTTGAGGATGTGATGCGTCAGCATCGCTGTTGTGGTCTTGCCATTACTTCCCGTAATACAAATGGTTTTTCCGGTGGAATAATATCCGCCAAATTCGATTTCCGAAATAACCTTAATTCCTTTCTCACGAATGGCGGTCATAACTGGCGTTTTTTCCGGTATTCCCGGAGATTTTATGATTAAATCCGCGTTTAAGATCCGGTCTATGGAATGCTGTCCATGCTCCCATTCAATCCCAAGTTCAGTAAGTTCGTCTTGGAAAACTTTTTTAATTTGTGATTTGTCCGAAATAAAAACGAGGCCTCCTTTTTGAACAGCCAACATAGCTGCGCCAACACCGGATTCACCAGCGCCGAGAATGACGATATTTTTATTCGAATAATTCATGATTATCTTAGTTTTAGCGTAACAATGGTTACTACAGCTAACAATACAGCAACAATCCAAAAGCGTGATACAATTTTCGCTTCATGTATTCCTTTTTTCTGATAATGATGATGTAAAGGCGCCATTAGAAAAACACGACGTCCTTCCCCGAAACGCTTTTTCGAGTACTTAAAGTATCCTACTTGTATCATGACAGATAGGTTTTCAATGAGAAAAACACCGCACAATACCGGGATTAATAGTTCCTTGCGAATGGCAATAGCAAAAACGGCAATGATTCCTCCAAGCGCTAAACTACCTGTGTCACCCATAAATACTTGAGCAGGGAAAGAGTTGTACCATAAGAATCCAACGCATGCGCCAACAAATGCCGCAATAAAAATCACGAGTTCCTCGGCATTTGGAATATACATCACGCCTAGGTAGTCAGCAAAATTGGCGTGGGAACTGACGTAGGCAAGAATGGCCAAGGCAATTCCAACAATGGCTGAAGTACCCGTAGCGAGTCCATCTAGTCCGTCGGTCATGTTTGCGCCATTAGATACAGCGATAACAATAAAAATGACGATTGGAATGAATAGCAGCCAGCCATATGATTTTTGCCAATCTCCGATTAACCAATTGTAATTAAACTCATTCCCACGAATAAATGGAATGGTGGTCGTCATGTCATCGGTTTTAATCCATTTAAAGTGCTCACCTTCCTTTTGAACGTGTAAATGAGTTACAAATTCCTCGTCTTGTTGTAGGTGATAGTTAGCGTTAACGCGCTTGTGAACCACGACCTCATCAGAGAAATAGAGCATACAACCAACAATGAGTCCGACGCCAATTTGACCAATGATTTTAAACGTTCCTTTTAAGCCTTCTTTGTTCTTTTTAAATACTTTGATGTAATCATCCAAGAAGCCAATTAATCCAAGCCAAATCGTGGCAAGAATCATGGTGATCACGTAGATATTGTGAAGTTTGGCAAATAGAATTACTGGAATTAAAATCGCAGCTAGAATGATAATGCCACCCATTGTTGGGGTGCCTGTTTTTTCAATTTGTCCGGCCAAACCTAAGTCACGAACGGTTTCACCAATTTGTTGTTGGCGTAATTTATTGATGATTTTCTTACCAATAATAATTGAAATGATGAGAGAAAAGATCAAAGCTAATCCAGCACGAAAAGAGATGTAATGAAACAAACCTGCTCCGGGGAAATTTAAGGAATCGAGGTAGTCAAATAAATAGTATAGCATCTGATTATTTTTTCAATTGATTAAAAAATTCTTCTGTTAATTGGAAATCATCAAAGTCGTGTTTTACTCCATTGATTTCTTGGTATTTTTCATGTCCTTTACCAGCAATCAACAGGATGTCTCCGGATTGAGCAAGCATAATTGCCGTTTTGATTGCTTGTGCTCGGTCGACAATAGTCAATGCATTTTGACGTCCTTCCGTGGTTAGTCCAGCCTCCATATCCTGAAGGATTTTCATTGGGTCTTCTGTGCGTGGATTATCGGAGGTCAAAATTACTTGTTGGCTTTTTTTTGCGGCAATTCCAGCCATTACCGGGCGTTTTTCACGGTCACGATCTCCTCCACAACCGACAACAGCAATCACTTTTTGTCCTTTCTTACGGATTGCTGAAATAGTATTCAACACATTTTCCAGGGCATCGGGTGTGTGCGCGTAGTCGATAATGGCCGTAATTCCACCTTCACTTCTAACATATTGAAACCTTCCCTCTACGGAGGATAAGTTGCTCATGCCTCTAAGTACATCCATAGAATCTAGTCCTAATAAAGTCCCTACTCCATAAACAGCAAGTAAATTATAGGCATTAAACTCACCAACTAAACGCGAACACAATTCTACTTGATTAATGGTCAATGTTAAACCAGAAATCTCATTCTCCAACACCTTTCCTTTAAAGTCGGCTGGCGTTTTTAGGGCGTAGCTACTTTTCTCCGCTTTTGTATTTTGAAGCATCACTTGACCATTGCGGTCATCGCCATTAATCAGGGCAAATGATTCGCTATTTAACTCATCGAAAAATTGTTTTTTCACGCGAATATATTCCGCAAATGTTTTGTGGTAGTCGAGGTGATCATGTGTGATGTTCGTAAAAACTGCACCCTTGTAAGAAAGACCGTGAATTCTTTGTTGGTGAATGGCATGTGAGCTCACTTCCATAAAACAATGAGAACAGCCTTGCTCGACCATGTTTCGCAGTAAGGAATTCAAGCGAATTGGATCTGGAGTAGTGTGAGTAGAAGGGATTGATTGTGTTCCTATTTTATTGACAACGGTTGAAATAAGTCCAGCTGAGTAACCGAGGCTTGTAAACAAATCGTGAAGCAAGGTTGTCGTGGTTGTTTTGCCATTGGTTCCAGTAATTCCGATTAAGGTTAATTCCTTAGAAGGGTGACCGTAGAATGCACAAGCCAAATCAGCTAAGGCAAGATCCGTTTTCGGAACCTTGATAATCGTCGCATCTGTTGGAAGACTGACATTTTGCTCTACAACAAAAGCACGACAGCCAAGCTCATATGCGGATTGCACGAATTGATGCCCGTCATTTAAGGTCCCAGTAATTGCACTAAAAACACTTCCAAACGTTGCATTTCGAGAATCGAAGGTCAACGAAGAAATTTCCATCGTCAAATCTCCTTGAGTCAACTCAAAGGATGTTTGCTGTAAAATGGATGAAAGCGTTTTCATATTAGTTTAATGTGATTTTAATTAATTGTCCTTTCACTAGAGGATTTCCAGCCGAAACCGACTGAGATTTCACGACTCCTTTGCCTTGCATTCGCACGATCATTCCTGCCGACTCCAATAAATAGATGGCATCCTTTGCGGTGAGACCGGAAACATCTGGTACTGATTTTTTTTGGATTTTTTTGCGATTCAGGTGTATGGAACCTTTCAGTGTATCCGACTGAATCCATTCTGTATCGTCGTTTAATTGGTAACGAAGATTAAAGGATTTCAATATTTGGGTTACATCTCGGTTTGACGCAGCTTTTACTTTCGGAAGATCTGATAATTTGACGGCACTTTTAGCGTTGACAGCTCTGTGGTATTGTAGGGCAGACGCGTATACTTTGTTAGCGATTTCCGCGAATACCGTTCCGGAAACTCGTGCGCCGTAATACTCCCTTTTCGGCTTCGAAATAACAACGATGCAAGAATAAATCGGCTTATTAGCTGGGAAATAACCAACGAAAGAAGCTTGATAGAAACTCATTTTTTCATCGTTATACTGTTTGTTATCACCCATAAGTTTCGCCGTGCCCGTTTTTCCAGCAATGGTGAAAAATGAACTTTTTAAATCGCGACCGGTTCCATTTGTCATCACTCCCTCCAAACAAGATCTCATTATCGCAAGTGTGCTTTTCGAACAAATTTGATCTTTGATGATCACAGGCTTAAAGGTTTTAATAACGCGACCTGAACGCTTAATTTGTTGAACAAACTGCGGACGAACAAGTGTTCCATTGTTAGCAACTGCATTGTAAAACGCCAAGGTTTGAAGCGGGGATTGTTTTAATTCGTATCCAATGGACATCCAAGGAATAGACATAGCGGACCATCCCGAAGAACCCAGTTGAGGTACAAATGGTTTTTTCTCACCTACTATATCGATGCCTAATTTTTCCGTTAGTCCAAATTGCGCCAAGCGATCCAAGAATTTTTGAGGTTCCGAGCGGTACGCTCGATACATGATTTGTGCGATGACATTCGAAGATTTCTCAAAGGCTTTTTTGATGGTGATGTTACCATACCCCATTCCATGATTGGAATCGGATAATTTTCCGCCAGCTATGAAATAAGATCCATTCGCATTAACCTTGTCTGTAATTTTGAATTTCTCATCTTCTAGTCCTGCCATAACAGATGCTAGTTTGTAAGTCGAACCTGGGACTTCTGCATTACCAATAGCAAAATTGTACGATTCGGCATAATTTCCTTTTTCCTGTTTGGACAAATTAGCAATGGCACGTACGAAACCAGTTTTCACATCCATTACGATAACGCATCCTTCTTGCGCATTCATATGAATCATTTGCTTCTCTAATTCCGAATGGGCAACCTCTTGAATTTCTTTGTCAATGGAAGTAATCACATTTGCTCCTTCGACAGCATCCTTAATAATTTTACCTGTTTTTTTCCAGCCCGAAGAAATGCGTTGTTCGAGTTCTTCCCCGTCCTCTCCTTTCAGGTAGTGATAGAAAGCGCCTTCGATGCCAACTTTTAATTCTTTTTTATCGTTTTTGTAGTAACCAAGCGTCCTGCTTAATAGATTTCCATAAGGCTTTTTACGGAGAATGGTTTCCTCATTATCGATAATCCCACCTTTCATTTGACCTTCGTTAAAGATGGGTAATTTGTTCAGCATTTTACGTTCGTCGTTAGTAACGCGCTTGCGAATTAAGAGGTAGCGTGATTTATTTTCCCGTGCATTTCGGATATCGTTCTCATATTCTCTAGCCGACTTATCTGGATACATGCGGTGCAATCCTGCTGCGAGTCCTGCCAAGTCAGAATCAAATAGTTTTTGCTCAACCACGGTTGGATCCATGTGAATGTCGTAGAACGTAACCGAGGTAACAAATGGGACACCATTCATATCCAATATTTCTCCCATTCGAGGAACTCTTTTTACGATTTGTACCGGCAATTTCTTGTCGACATCATTGAAAAGACTGCTTCTTCCTTCGATTTGAAGTTTAGCAGTAGAATACAATACAGCTAAAATCAACAACACGAAGGTGAAGTAGATCGTAAAGGCACGACGTTTTAAGTATTTTTTATCTAGGTCCTTACTCATTATCTTTTCGTTTCAAGCGAATGACTTTCGTTGCGTTTTTAGTTTCTTTAATTTCTCTTATTTCCAGTTTTTCAGCCAGTTTATATCGTCTTGTTCTTAGCTCAAGCCGTGCTTTTGCTTCAATATATTCAGCCGCATTTTGATCCAAATCTCTTTGCTCGTTATCTAAATCTTTGTTGACTTGTTTCCCGTAATATCCTTTCGCGACGAGTAAAATCAAGAGGAACATGATAAAGAAGATATAATTCAGATTATTTAGGACAAACTCTTTCGTCAGAAAATCACCATTTAAAATCTGGGTAAAAGCAGGAGCTTTCGATGTGCGTTTATCACTTTTCGAAGCTTTCGGTTTTTCCGACTTTGGGGCTTTACCACCCGTTATGTATTCGTCTTCATGCATTCTTTTCAGCAATTCTTAATTTCGCACTTCGTGATCTTGGATTCTGTTCATTCTCTTCATCCGAAGAAACAATCGGATGGCGAACGATTTCCGTCAGCGGTTTTTGCACATTTCCAAAAAAGTCTTTTTCAATTTCCCCGGTGAATGAACCACGCTTCATGAAGTTTTTCACTAGTCGGTCCTCTAAAGAGTGGTATGAAATCACCACCAATCTCCCGCCAGGAGCTAATACGTCAGCGGCTTGAGTCAACATATCCTCAAGGACCTGCAATTCTTGATTTACCTCGATACGTATGGCTTGAAAAACCTGAGCGTAAAATTTGTGGTCTTTGAATTTTGGTGCAAAACGTTTCAACATGTGCATTAAATCCCCTGTTGTTTCAACGACACCGTCAGCTCTTTTACGGATGATTTCAGAAGCGATTCCGCGGGCATTTTTCAATTCTCCGTAATTCCTAAAAATTCGAATGAGTTCATGTTCTTCGTATTCATTGACAACATGAAAGGCAGATTTCCCCGATTGTTGATTCATGCGCATATCCAATGGCGCACTTTCACGAATCGAGAATCCTCGTTCGCCGGTATCGAATTGATGGGAAGAAACCCCAAGATCCGCGAGTATACCATCCACATGTTTAACATGTAATAGCTGTAAGTGATTTTTGAGGAAGGCAAAATTTGCTGCGACAAAATGGAAATTCGGAGCGTCCCATGCATTTTTCTTTGCATCTGCATCCTGATCGAAAACGATTAATTGTCCTGAATCATTTAATTGATTGAAAATAGCACGAGCGTGTCCGCCACCACCAAAGGTGACATCCACATAAATACCATTTGGACGAATGTCCATTGCATCAATGCTTTCTTTAAAAAGAACCGGTATGTGATAGTCTGTATTATGCTCCATTGTCCAAATCACCCATTACTTCATCCGCCAAATCAGCGAAATCAGCCATGTTTCCTTCAATCATATTGAAGTATTTGGATTTGTCCCAGATCTCAATTCGGTCGTTGTATGCGATAAGCATTACTTCAGAAACCAATCCCACACGTTCCATGTGAGAAGTAGGAATCAACAATCGACCTGCATTATCTAATGCTATCTGTTTTGCACCTTGATGGAACAAACGATAAAACATTCGATTTTGCGGTTTAAACAAATTCAATTTAGAAAGTTTCGCGCTTATCTGCTCCCAATCGGAAAGCGGATAAAGCGTTAAACAGTCTTCGAATCCTTTGTTCAACATGAAATCTCGTTGGGACGCAGGAGGAAGTTGCTTCCGTAATCCGGAAGGCAATAGAAATCGGCCTTTTTCATCCAATTTCACTTCAAATTCTCCTACTAATCCTGCCATAGCTTTATAATGGGTAAAACTAGTGGATTTCTACCACTTTTTACCACTGGATTTTTAAATGTTCATAACTTCTAACGTTCAAAGGTATATAATGTTTCGTTTTAAACAAAATATAATTTCATAAAGCCTGTATTTAGCTTGCTTTAAATGAATTTGTGGGAGTTTGTGGGAGACTTTTTAACATGTTGTTTATTTCCCTTACTTATTCACAATTTCAGGCCTGAAATAATGTGTATTTTTGTCGCATGAAAAGCAATTTGAAAAGTTGGTTATTACTCGTCTTGCTCGCATGCATATGGGGAAGTTCATTTATCCTCATGAAAAAGGGTATGTTTAACGAGCAACATGAGGCAATTTTTTCTTCCACCCAAGTTGGCGCGATGCGCATGCTTATTGCCGGACTCGTCCTTCTCCCTTTTTCTGTTCAAGTACTGAGGCAATTAAAAGAACGAAAAGACCTGCTCTATTTTTCCATTGTGGGAGTATGTGGAAATTTCATTCCTGCCTTTTTGTTTACGTATGCAGAAACACACATTTCATCTGGATTAGCAGGTATCATGAACAGCTTTACACCTATTTTCACCTTGCTTGTTGGGTTTTTATTCTTTGCCAACAAGATTACGCGCTTTCAGGTAATGGGAACCATTATTGGGTTCGGCGGGATCACCGTTTTGGTACTTACTGGCGGAGATGTTTCCGCGGATTCAAAGGAACTCCTTCCCTCGTTAGCAATTGTTTTAGCAACCTTGTTATATGGTATTAGTTTAAATACAATAAAGTTTAAGCTTGCTGCTTACAAACCCATTCATGTTGCAGCTGGTGGATTCGCCTCTGTTTTTATTCCGTCAGTCATTGGATTCTTTGCCTTCGATACGATTTCCGTTTTTAAACAGCATCCCGATGCGATGAATGGCTTCGTGGCAATCGCCATTCTTGCTGTTGTCGGTACGGCATTTGCTGTTTTTTTATTCAATGGGATCATTCAGTCATCCTCCGCGCTTTTTGCGAGTAGCGTAACCTACCTCATTCCAATTGTCGCAGTAATTATTGGGACGTACTTTCAAGAAAGCATAACGAAAACACAAGTATTCTCGATGTTTATTGTCATTTTTGGGGTGCTCCTAGCAAATTACGGACATCTCCTCTTTAAAAAAGTGTCAAAAACTAGGTAATTCTTGGCGAAAAAGATTGAATTCGTTTGGCATATAAAATTAAATATGTATATTTGCCCTCCAATTTTGGAAGAATTAATAAATTAAATCAAGCTATATGTACGCAATTGTAGAGATAGCAGGGCAGCAGTTTAAGGTGCAAAAAGACCAAAAGGTTTTTGTTCATCGTTTAGCAGCAGAAGCAGGAGAGAAATTAGAATTCGATCGTGTTATGTTAATAGACAATGATGGCAAAATCACTCTTGGCGCCCCAGCTATAGAAGGTGCAATCATTACCGCAACGGTAATCGATCACGTCAAAGGAGACAAAGTAATTATTTTCAAAAAGAAACGTAGAAAAGGTTACAGAAAAAGAAACGGTCACCGTCAGCAGTTTACTGCAATTACAATTACAAATATTAAAGCATAATCATCCTGAATTCAGGAATAATATAGAGAAACCATGGCACACAAAAAAGGAGTCGGTAGTTCGAAAAACGGTCGTGAATCACATAGCAAACGCTTAGGTGTTAAAATTTTTGGTGGACAAGCAGCAATCTCTGGTAACATTATTGTTCGTCAGAGAGGAACGCAACATCACCCAGGAAACAATGTTGGAATTGGAAAAGATCACACATTGTTTGCTTTAACGGATGGTTTAGTAGAATTTCGTAAGAAAAAAGACAATCGTTCATTTGTATCTGTAGTTCCATTTGAAGCTGCAACTGCATAATAAATTGATGATACTATTGAAAAGACCGCAAATGCGGTCTTTTTTTTTGTCCACGAAATTGGCGACTCCTTCATTTAGACAATTTCACTACCTTTATTCAAACAGAAGACATGAACTTTACCCAAGCGCAACGTTACCTATTGAGCCTTTGTTCAGGACTCCTTCTGAGTATTTCCTTCCCCTTTACCGGAAGTATAACACCCCTCGTTTTTATTGGCTTTGTCCCGCTCTTGTTTCTGTCTGAAGATTTACAAGCGAAATCCAAAGGTGGATGGCACTTGTTCCTTCAAACATATTTTGCTTTTCTGATTTTCAACTTAGGGACTACCTGGTGGGTAGCAAATTCCTCCTTCGCTGGCGCGCTGCTCGCCTTTGTCTTTAATACGTTGTTCATGTCGCTCACGTTTGTCCTTTTTCATTTCGTGAAGAAAGGACTAAAGTCCAATTGGGCAGTCTGGACACTCATTCCACTTTGGATCAGTTTTGAGTATTTTCATTTCAACTGGGACCTTTCCTGGCCATGGTTAACGCTGGGGAACTTTTTCAGTATTCGCACCTCTTGGATTCAATGGTATGAATACACGGGAGTGTTTGGAGGGAGTATCTGGGTACTTATCGTCAATATCTTCGTTTTTCTGTGGATTCGTTCTACCTGGATTAGGAAAGAGAAGGTATGGAATAGTTGGTTGCTAGGAACTTCAATCAGCCTACTCACTCCTGTTTTGATCAGTTTATTCCACTTACCAATTCTTCAATTTTACAAAGGATCTGATTTCTACCATGTTGCCGTCGTTCAACCTAATATAGATCCGTATAACGAGAAGTTTGCCTTAGGGACAAGCAATGAACAACAACTCAATCGCTTTTTCACTTTGGCGAATACCCTTGTGGATTCTACCACAGATTTGGTGGTTGGGCCTGAAACAGCGATTAGTCAAGGATTTATCGAATCTCGTTTACAAGGACTCCCGTTTTACTCGCTGATTCAGGACGAAATGAAAAAATGGGGAAATGCCGAATTATTAATTGGAGCGTCCACCGTGGAACTATTCGACAACAAACATTCCCGTGCGAGCGTTTATATTCCTGGTCAAAGAATATACTATGAAAGCTACAATAGCTCGCTTTACATCCCCCGAAAGGGAGCGCCGTCCTTTATTCACAAATCCAAATTAGTTCCTGGAGTGGAAATGATTCCCTTTTCCAATTTGTTTCCATTTTTAGAAACATTAGCGATTGAAAACGGCGGGACATCTGGGACATTAGGTATTGAAAAATCACCGAAAGTTTTTAAATCAGATCCTTTACTCGCTCCAATCGTTTGCTATGAGTCCATTTATGGAGACTTCGTGTCTAAACAGGTTAAACAAGGCGCGCCCTTTCTTACCGTGATTACAAATGATGGTTGGTGGGGAAATACGCCAGGATACAAGCAACATTTTTCCTTCTCCTCTTTGCGTGCCATTGAAAATAGACGTTGGGTTGTACGAAGTGCAAACACTGGTAAAAGCGGAATTTTTGATGAATTTGGTAGAATCAAAAAAGAAACAAAGTACTGGGAAGAAGCTGCTTTTACGCATTCCATTCCTCTTTTACACACCGTGACTTTCTACTCCAAACATGGCGACTATATTGGTGTTTTGTCCTTTTTATTACTTGGGGTAATCACATCCTTGTCCTTTGTTAAGTTAATGTTAACTAAAAAGAAATAGGTATCTTTGAGTTAATGAAATTTATTTACTCTTCCTTACTTTTTATGTTTCTTTTTTTAGGGCAAACATTCGCGCAAGTGAATCATTGGGAGACGATAGTAAAAGATAATAGTACTTGGTATTATCAGGTTCCTACCGCTACGTCTTCACCTGAATGGATTACACCAACATTTACAGTCAACTCATGGCTTCAGGGAATGGGCGGATTTGGATTCGGGGATGGAGATGATAATACCATCATTCCCAGTTCATCGGTTTCCGTTTATACGCGCATTGAATTTAACATCGCAAACATCAATCAAATCGTTGCGATGGCGCTACATTTTGACTATGATGACGGATTTATAGCCTATCTAAACGGAGTTGAAGTAGCACGAAATGGAATTTCTGGAACAGGTCAGCCAGTATTCAATCAATTGGCATCCATCTCACATGAAGCCAAACTGTATCAGAATCAATACCCTGACGAATTGATTTTCTTTCAAAACCAGTTAGCTGGGCTTCTTGTAAATGGTACGAATGTTTTTTGTGTGGAAGTCCATAATCAACTGTCGAATTCAACTGACTTCTCCTGTCGAAATTTCTTAAGTGTTGGGGTAAACAATCCAAGCATTACCTACGGACCTATTCCAAGCTGGTTTGTGCCACCATTTATTTTGACAAGTTCGAATTTACCGATTGTCGTACTGGATACCTATAACGTTGCCATTCCCGATGAACCAAAAATTGATGGAACCATGGGGATTATTTTCAATGGAGACAATAACACTAATTACATAACGGATCCTTTCAATGAATTTTATGGTCAAATTGCCATAGAAAAAAGAGGTTCTTCCTCTAATTCATTCCCCATGAAATCCTATGCATTGGAAACACGTGGGCCAGATTCCGTGAATTACAACGTATCGCTTTTCGATTGGCCGAGCGACAATGATTGGATTCTTTACGCTCCATATACGGACAAGGCCATGATTCGAAATGTCCTCACTTACGATCTTGGTCGTCAAATGGGTCAATATGCACCGCGAACCAAGTTATGTGAAGTGATATTGAATGGATCGTATATTGGTGTTTATGTTTTAATGGAACGAATCAAAATTAATCCAGGACGCGTGGATGTGGACCCGCTGAATTACACGGACACACTTGACAATCAACTCACGGGTGGATACATTATCAAATTAGATAAAACAACGGGAGGAGGCGTTTTCGCATGGACTTCCCCATATACTGCACAGGCTCCGAGTACCGGGCCGATATTTTATCAATTGCATGATCCTGACATCAGTGAATTGCATCCCTTACAATTAAATTACATCCATAATTACGTGGACAATTGGGAAACGGTACTAAAAAGCACCAATTTCGCCAATCCACAAACTGGATTCAGGGCTTTTTCAGATGAATTGTCCTTTATAGACTTCATGCTCATCAATGAATTGTCCAAAAATGTAGATGGATACCGCATCTCAACTTTTTTACATAAGAAAAGGTTTAGTGAGGGAGGAAAACTTTTCGCTGGACCACTGTGGGATTTTAACTTAGGCTGGGGGAATGCAAATTATTGTCAAGGTGGACAAACCTCGGGATGGGAAATCAATTTCAATTCAGTATGTCAAGGAAATGGCTCGCTGATGAATCCATTTTGGTTCAATCGCATGCTTCAGGATACTGTTTTTGCGAATAATGTCAATTGTCGTTGGACTGATCTTCGAACGAGTATACTAAGCGATTCATACTTGATGGCATATATCGATTCGATGGCAACAATCTTAACAGAGCCTGCTGTACGAAATTACAATCGTTGGCCCATTCTTGGGGTATATGTCTGGCCAAATAACTATGTTGGAAATACCTATCAAGAGGAAATTACCTACATGAAAAATTGGATTCTAGCCAGAACTGCTTGGATGGATGCAAATATGTTTGGTACGTGTTCTTCTCTTGGAATAGACAATTCAAAATCCTTTGTTGAAATCGTTCCTAATCCAGCCCAAACCCATGTAACTGTCACAGGTCTTCCAGTGAATAGCATCATTGTATTGAGCGACTTTTCAGGTAAAATAATCAAACAAATTCTTATTCAAGAAACAACTACACTAATTGATGTTTCTGAGCTTGCAAACGGTATTTATTTTCTTACCGAAACTAATTATGGAATTCATGAAAAAATCATTAAAAACTAAGGTCCTTAAAGTATCAGTTGGAGTGGCCATTATTTTCTTTCAAACAGCCTGCGTTAAGAAAAATGTCGGTCCAGGTGGGACATCCGCCATTAAAGGATCCGTAACTGGACAAGATTTCAAACAAGGCGAGAATGAACTACAGCACATTACTTTTACTTCGGGATCACAACTCGAACATGGCGATTATTTTTTATTAAATGACCTTACCTCTGGAACGAATTACTACATCTATTTTTCGAATCCAACTTGGATTTCTCCAGCGAATCCGAATCTACAAGGAAGAACTGGATTGGAAGTTGTTTTCAATTATAGTAATTCCAATGTAAGCATCGCTCAAGCCGTCAAAGTAAAACTTGAGTCTTTAGGCGTATTGAATGCCAATTTATCTTTGCAACAGGACATTTTAACGCTCTCTTGGAAAAGCAGAAAAAACGTAGTTGATCCAGATAACGGGACGACCAACTTTGCTGTTGACGTTTCCAATCAAGGAGAAGCTGACTTTCTACAAACGGGCGTTTTGAACATGGCTGAAAAACGTGTTTATTTGTGTTATGGCGATAATAATTACCCGAGTGAAGATGTGCGCACCAATCAATTGGGTGAATTTTTCTTTCCGGATTTACAGAAGGGGACCTACAAAGTATATGTCATCAGTATGGATCCTCCTTATGAGGAAATGCACAAAGAAGTAGCGAAAACCGTTACGATCTCTGAAGATAAAAGTATTGTTAACGCGGGAGTTCTCGGAATATATTATTGATGAAAAAAATTCTTTTACCCATCCTTTTATGGAGTAGTTATTCCTTTGGTCAAACCGGCCTTTGGATGGATGTTAGTATGGCTAAAAAATGGAATAAAAACCAATCATCAGGAATTGGAATTGGAAACAGGCAGAAC
The DNA here is from genome assembly GCA_945860065.1 of Chryseobacterium gleum. GTDB lineage: Bacteria > Bacteroidota > Bacteroidia > Flavobacteriales_D > Crocinitomicaceae > UBA952. Next base: position 61,325 of record CAMAPI010000003.1, read on the forward strand.
CTTGGCCTTGGTTTCGATCGTATATTTATCAATGCAAGTCATCAAGTTCAACTAATCGATGGAATGCACTTTGAAGCCGCTTATCGACTGGCCTTAAATGAAAAAGGGGATCAATTGGTGCTAGCTGGCGATCGTCTTTCTCAACGAATTCAACTTGGTTTTAAATTATCCATTTTGGATGCCTTTGACATTGGTCCAAAAAGATTGAATTTAAGTTGGTCAAGTATTCAGCAATGGGGGGTGCAAGTTGGTCAAACCACAAGCAGTGTTTGGCGAAATAAAATAAATGTTGGATATGATGTGAAAGATTTTCCGCTTACCCCAATAATGAGTGTGGAACATTTTTATCAATGGAATGCCAACATCGTTTATACGCCAACTGAGGTTCTTGTCAGTGGTGCAACGGTACAGTGGCGTTACTTTGCCGGTGTGGAAATCGAACTACCTAAAAAACAATCCGTTAAGATTCAAGGAGGATTAAGACAACGATCTAGTGGAAATCAAGCATTGCTTCGTTTATCGTACAATAAATCCTTTTAATTTTTTGCCAATAAAAAAGGGAGACCCGAAGACCTCCCCTTTCCATCAATCAACATCTTACTGATTAGTAACCCGTATTTTGGGTCAAGTTTCTATTTAACACGATATCCGCAGTTGGAATCGGGTATAAGTTCACATAAGAAGGAACAGCAACACCAGCTACATCTCCACCTTTGAAAGGCCAAACATAACTTCCGCTTGTAAAGTATCCGAAGCGAATTAAATCTGTTCTTCTCGTTGCTTCCCATTGCATTTCGCGTGCGCGTTCATCAAGTATGTTATCCAAAGTCACGGATGAAACATTGAACGAAGAATTTCCATAACCTCTCTCACGGATGTAATTCACGTATTGAACGGCTGTAGCTGAATTACCTAAACGCAATTGCGCTTCAGCATACATCAAGTACACGTCACCTAAACGGAATAATGGGAAATCGATGTCCGTGTGAGGTGATGTTGCATTATTCGATGCAACAGCTCCTGCAGACGTTTTATTTTTAAACTTCGGATTCGCATATCCGTGTGTAAACGTCGACATACTCGTAATTTCTTTTTGTTGTCCGGTTGTATAGAACATCCAACGTGTATCTTGCGTGGTGTCTGCAAATTTATCAATGAATGGTGCAGTTGCACGAAGTCCACCCCATTTACCATTCACGCCGTAATCAGCAGCGACCATACTTCCACCTAATGAAGCACAAACTAAGAACGTTGTTCCACCCCAAGTTTGTGAATAAAGTCCATCATAAACGATCGGAAAGATGATTTCAGGCGATGTATTGTTATCTGCCAAGAACAAGTCTTGGTAATTGTCATCTAATGCAAATGCACCAGAGTTCATCACTTTCTCACAATACGTTGCACACTCTGCATAGCGATCATTTCCAGCACCTAAATACACTTCTGCATTCAAGTACATTTTCGCCATCAAAGACTGTGCTGCCGACTTAGATGCGCGTCCGTAAGGAACAGCAGAAGGATCTAGCATTGTTGACTCCACTGCTTTCAATTCATCTTCGATGTATTTGAATAAATCAGCACGTAGGATTTGTTCCGGTTCGAAAGCACCTACGCGGTCATTTTCTGTAACGAATGGTACGTTACCGAATAAATCCATTGCGTGGTAATACGCTAAAGCGCGTAAGAAACGAGCCTCTTCGCGGAATGTACGAATCTCCGCCAACTTTGCAGCAGAGAATCCACGAGTCGTCAATTTTTCTTCACGTGCTTGCCAGATGAACTCATTACAAAGCGTTATTTGGTAATAAATGCGGTAGTACATACCTTTTACCCAAACGTTGTCTGCATTCCATTGAGATTTATTCAAATCTGGAATTCCTGGGTCATTCCATCCACAAATAGCTTCGTCAGTTGGAAGTTCTTGAAGGTTCCACAATACACGAATGTATGCAGAGAATCCTTCGTCAATTCCAGCGATATCTGCTGATCCAGCTGGACCTTGATTTCCTGTCATGGACATTCCAGAATACAATTTCGCTAATACGTGAATGTATTGATCTGAATTGCTGTAAACTGCCTCGGCATTTAAACCGTATTTAGGCGATTGATTTAATTGTTTATTACATGAAACCAAGAATAAGGAAGCTGTAATAAAGGTATATGCGATTATTTTTTTCATGGCTTTCATAGTTAGAAGTCAAATGTTAAGTTCAACGAGTACATACGTGGACGCGGGTAGAAATTGTTGTCAATTCCACCGTTTACCTCTGGGTCTTGTCCTTTGTAGTGCGTAAAAACGAATACGTTTTGTACAGTAAAGCTGGCATTTAATCCAAGTTTGTTGTCTGTAAATTTCAATTTACCAAAACGATATCCAATGTTCACGAAGTCCATTCGCAAGAAGTTTGCTTTCTCCAAGTAGTGGTCAGATAATAATTGGTTATTCGTCGTTTTCTGTACTTCATTTTCATAATACAATGAACTGATGTTGTTCAAGTATTTTTTCGTTCCGTCAATGGTTTGGAACGTTGCACTATTCGAATGTAAATTATTGTAAATAGTTGCCCCTAATTCACTTCTCATTGAGAATCCAGCGAACCATTTTTTGTAGGTAAAGCTTAACGCTGATCCAAGGAATACTTTTGGCGCTGCTTGTCCAGCATAATATCGATCACCTACGTTAATGATTCCATCTCCGTTTGCATCTTTGTATGCATGTATATCTTTCCATTTATCAGATGCATTTACAACACCATCATTGTTGATATCAATCGAAGCTTGTTCTCCAACTTGAATCATTGTTCCATCCGTATCATATTGTTGATCCAATACGAAGTATGTAAATGTCGCATATCCAACTTGGTGTACCTGAATGGTATTTCCAATACCTCCTCCAATACCACCAACTAAAACACCTGGTGATTTTGGATCTGTCACGAGTGAAAGTTTCGTCACTTGATTTTGGTTATATGTTCCATTAATGGTCCAATCTAAACGCGTATTCTTTTTAGCAATTAATCCAACGTTCAAACTCGCTTCGACACCTTGATTTCTCATTCCACCAACATTTGTCAAAATCATGTTCGTGAAGTTCGTTCCTGCAGGAACGGGAACTGTCGCTAATAGATCACTTGTTTCTTTACGGTATACATCTAAGCTTCCTGAGAGACGGTCATTTTTGAAACCGAAATCCAAACCTATGTTGTAACTAGCGGTTGTTTCCCATTTCAAATTTGCATCAAAACCAGCCGGACGCAAAGCTTGGTAGTATTGTCCACCGAAAGCATACTGAGCTGTTGTCGCTCCTAAGAAATAGTTACCGATGTACGCATAGTCACCAATTCCATCTTGTTGTCCAGTTACACCCCATCCAGCGCGTAATTTCAACATGTTGATCATTTTAGAATCTTTCAAGAAATCTTCTTCCGAAATAATCCATGCAGCAGAAACTGCTGGGAAAAGCCCCCAACGTTGCTCTGGACTGAATCGTGAAGATCCATCACGACGCAATGAAGTGTTCACGATATATTTTCCTTTGAAACTATAAATTGCACGTGCATAGTAAGACAACAATACATTTTTCGTATAATTTGGATATGGACTTGATGCCGCACCGATAACAGAATCTTGCGCTTGATTATAAGAGGGGTTATTTGGTCCTCTACTCATCCAATCTTGGTAAGAGTATCCAGCAGTTAAATCCAACACATGGTCACCGAAAAGTTTTCCAGAGTTGTAACTAGCGTACGTTTCGAGTAATTTATTCTCTTTTCTTGAAAGGTATTCTGAATAACGTCCATTTGTGTAGTATCCCGCCGCTGAAGTAGAGTCTGTAATTACATGGCCAGTTCCTTCAGAGAAGTCACCACCCACATTAACGATTGCCTTTAATCCTTCTAAGAAAGGAAGGCTGTACGTCAATTTAGCGTTTGCAATCGCACGATTCACTTTACTCACATCCTCCGTTTGGTTGATTAATCCCAATGGATTTCTAGCCGAAAGGGTATTTGGTTTTGCATTATCAACCCATTCAAAATAACCGCCGTAATTTTCATTTCCTGAGTAAACCGGTTGTGTTGGATCGAAATAGGCTGCACCTAAAGCCCCGCGATTCGCAAAGAATGAACTAGTTTGAATGTATTTCAAATTTGACTCAAGCAATAACGAGTTGTTCAAGAATGAAGGACTCATATTTAATCCAACAGACGTACGATTAAATTGGTCACGTTTCAATGTACCATTCTCATTTCTGTTGCCGATAGATAATCGGTATGGGAAGTTTTTAATTCCGCCAGTAATGGATACGTTATTATCTAAAACCATCGCGTTTCTAAATACTTGTTTTTGCCAATCCGTACTAGAATCTCCTAACAGTGCTTTTTGAGCGGCTGTACCTCTAGCGTTTACAAGAGAGCGCAAAGAATCTGCACTTAAGACATCTGCATATTTAGCGATTGTAGACTGCGAGATTTTCGTATCTAAAACGATTTTCAACGGTGCATTTTTTCCGCCATCACCTTTTTTCGTGGTAATGATAATGACACCATTAGCAGCACGAGATCCGTAGATAGCTGTTGCAGATGCATCCTTTAACACAACGAATGAAGCGATGTCGTTCGGATTGATTAATGATAGTGGGTTTGCTACACCTGCAATTCCACCGTTATCTAATGGAACTCCATCGACAACGATAAGTGGATCATTACTGGCATTGATAGAAGTTCCACCGCGAAGTCTTAATGTGCTTCCAGAACCTGGTGCACCATCATTGGATGTTACTTTTAATCCAGCAACTTTACCCATGATTAGTTGTTCCGGTGTTGAAAGTGAGCCTTGAACAAAGTTCTTCTCAGTAATAACTGTTGCAGCACCTGTTAAATCCTTGGTTCTTGACGTACCATATCCAATTACAACTACTTCATCTTCTTCTTTCGCTTTCGATTGCAAAACCACATCTTTTATTAAAGATTGGTTTTCTAGTAAAGCAATGGTTTCTTTGATTGTTTCCATTCCCATGAAACGGAAAATCAAGGTGTATGTCCCAGCGCTCAAACCTTTGATTTCGTAGTAACCTTGATCATTTGTCATTGCACCTTTGGACTTGCCTTCAACTGTGACTGATGCGTTGTACAATGCGTTTCCTTCTGCATCCTTCAACATTCCTTTAATACTTGCATTTTGTGCAAAAGAAACGAGGGAAAGAAACATAAAAACAGCAAAAACAGCAAAAGTTCGTATAATTTTTTGAACCATAGAAGTAATTTTAGTTTATAGATTATCGTTTTAGTAAGTCAAATATATTTTTTATTTTCCTTAATGTCAAGTTGACACATAGAAATTTTATCACCAATTGATTTGAATGTTTTGAACGCCGTCCTTTAAAGCCATTGGTAGCTTGATTTTTTGACCTGATGCTTCCATGTTTATTTTCTTACCATTCACGGAAATACTTTTAGGAATGCGCGAAGTATGAATCATCACATCGTACTTAAAGGTCTGATGACTCATTTTCGCACCGTATTCTGGATTAAACGTCAATTTTGTTTTTTTGCTACTTTGACTCATGTTCAGATGTAATAATTTGAACATTCCTTTTTCGTAAGCTTCATTCGTTAATCCATCATCTTCGTACCAAATTCCTTGGCTCTTTGTTAATTCAGGTGCATCGTAGTAATGAATCGTTACCAATGTATCTGTGTAAACATCGGTTGTTTGAATGATTGGAGACATGGGAACGAAAGATCCTCCTTTTACTAATACCGGTGTTGAAGAAAGATCGCCATTCACTAAGAAAGTTTGTTCTTTTTTCACCGTTGATGGATGTGCATTTTCATAATCCTTCAACTTGGAATCTGGTACATAGGTTAATTCGGTGCTTTTTAATGATTTTAAGACTAGTCCCGACTTTAAATCATACCATGTTCCCCCTGGAGCATGGACCATTTGAATAGGATACGAATTTGGCTCTATTTTTTTGGTGATTGGTTTTACCAAAAAAGCATTACCCCACATGTACTCATTCGCAATTGAATCGGACCAGGTTGCAAAAGAATTCTCCATAAAGATTGGTCGCATCAAAGGTGTTCCGTTGACATGATTTTCAAACGCTAACGAATAATTGTAAGGTAGCATTTGATAACGCAACTCAATTGCTTCTTTCGCTAATTGTTTCGTTTTTTCGTCTTTGAAAATCGCTTCGCTTGCTACTTCTTGTTGTCCGTGTGGACGGAAAATGGGTTGAAAAACGCCATACTGCAACCAGCGTACATATAATTCCGGATCGTCGTTTGCGCCACCGAATCCACCTAAATCTGAGTGCATGTAGGCAATTCCTTGTAATCCCATTTGCAAACTAATTTCTATTTGTGGACGAAGTCCGCCCCAGGTACGATTGACGTCACCAGACCATGGAATAATCCCAAAACGCTGTGTACCTGTACTTCCGGAGCGCATCAAAATAAATGGACGTTCATTTGGATACTCTTTTTGGTATCCTTCGTAAATCAATTTTGCCCATTCGTGTCCGTAAATGTTGTGAACCTCATCCGCATAACCTACAACATGCTTCAATTTGGCTGGATGAACTTCTGGCTCACCTAAATCGCCCCAGAATCCACGCGCACCATAAGTGTGTAGTTCTTTGTAAATGTCCCAAAACCAAGATCTCGCTTCCGGTTTAAACACGTCGATTAATCCAGTGTTTCCAAAGTAAAAATCATAGGTATAAGGTGCGCCAAGTTCATTGGTTCCTAATATTTTTTTATCACTCGCTTCCTGCCATTTTTTCGATGTTGTGAGAATAAACGGTTCGGTAATCAATACGGTCTTCACTCCTTGATCTTTGAAATCAGTGATCATTTCCTTTGGATGCGGAAAGGAGTCCGTATAGAATGAAAAATTACCAAGTGTTCCTTGAATTTCTTTTCCAAACCAATATAAATCGAAAATAATGGCATCTAACGGAATGGAGTCTTTTCGAAATTGATTCACGACATTCCTCGCCTCTGCCTCAGAATGATAACCAAAGCGACTCGCGAAATTTCCAAAAGCCCATCTCGGTGGCATGGGTTGGTGTCCGGTTAAGTTCGTGTATTCTGACAAGAGATCTTTCCAATCATCCCCAACAATGACTTGGTAGGTTTTACGTCCACCGATTGTTTCATAGGTCAACACATTGTTCTTTTTTGAATCAAGGTCCAAATAACCAATTTGTGCATTGTCAAAATGAATGGCATAACACTTATTGGAAACAACCATTGGCATCGTGTAATTCATCAATTCAGAATGTTCCTCGTAGCCGTAATGTGCGCGGTTGTACAATTGCAAACGGTAGCCACGGCGATTCATTCCCAGTGCGCGTGCTCCCGCTCCGTATAACAATTCCTCTTGAGTCAAATTGAAATGAATCTTTTCTACTTCCTCGGTTTTCTCATAGCCCCAATTCTCAGAAATTACTGGTTTCTTTTGGTACCAATAACTGATTTGAAAGGGCTTTTTGGTAATCTTCACTTCGAGGGCTGCATTGGTACTTAGGTTCACCATGGAATTTGATTGATTCATAACCAATACATCTGTTTTTGGCGAAGCAACTACCGCATGTGAATTCACGGGATGTTTTTGTCCGTTTGGAATAAAGGTCGTTTCAACCATTTTTCCAGAATACGCTGAAAAATAGTACACTCCATCTGATACAATTACTTTGAATCCGTTGCTTGATTTTTCGACGTGATCAAATTGACGTGTCGCATTTTGTCCCCAACTGATCGAAGAAACAAAAAGGAAAATTAGTAGGTTTCTCATACTTATTTTAATTCAAGAATATAGGCAGTTTTTGCGGGAATGATTGCTGTTTTTAGGTCGAAATTTACGGTTTGATTCGTGATCACATCGACTCCTGATTCTTTTCCTTTGATTATTTCTGAATAGCGTTCCCAACGAATAGTTTCATCTTTTGAGGAGTTATTCAGGATAACAAGCACTACTTTTCCTAGGGCGCCATACAATCCAGTTGGTTCTGTATAACGCGCATAGACGTAGACATTATTTTCAGGGACAAATTGCATGAGTTTACCTTCGTGAATGATTTTGTTGTTCTTTCTCCAATTCAACAAAGACTTCGTAAACTGAAAATACGCTTCTTCCTCTGGAGTTCTTCCTGTTTGATACGCATGGCATTGTCCATCTTCACTACTGCAAAAACCGGTGTGCCTATCTTCTGCCCATCCACCAGGAAAGTCTTTACGGATGTCTGCATCACCGATGTCTTTACTTCCTTTCATTCCAAT
>CAMAPI010000004.1 GCA_945860065.1 Chryseobacterium gleum
TGTGAACCTTTGAAATCTACAATGGCTTTGTAATAATATTGTGGAATACTCACTTGATTTGAGCCAATTCGCGGCAAATTAGGCCTTAAAATCGGTCCTGTCACGATTAAAATAGAATCTAATGCGACCGCCCATTCCCGAACTTTTTCCTCTAGTTTTTTCCAAATCCCTCGGTTAAACGCAGGGATTTGAGGACTCATATTACTGTAGTAGAATGACTCATTCATACTAGTTTCAGACCAACGCATATCTGCTGCAGGCGCTAAATGTCCACGGTCATAACCACTTTTTGCATAATCCCTATCGGAGGCAGTACCTGAAGTCACCAGTGGATCTTCTTCAAAGTTATCCGATCGCTCCAGCGTTCCTAATGCTTCTTTTTTGGTCAAGCAATAGGCAATCCATTTTGCTTGTTCATGATCCTCATCGTATACAAAGCCATATGCAACATGTTGCAAATAAGATTCTCCCTCCTTAAGTCTCGGTGTTTCCAAGGGAGGATGAGGTGTCTTTTTTAAGGTAAAATAAAACCCGTAGGACACAAAAAAAACCAGTACCAACAGAATGAATGTCGATACTGGCTTAATGTGTTTAAATCGCATCTTACGCGTCGATTTTAGCGTATTTCGCGTTTTTCTCAATGAATTCGCGTCGAGGTGGAACATCATCTCCCATTAACATGGAGAAAATTTGATCACATTCTGCTGCATTATCAATGGTTACTTGACGAAGGGTTCTACTTTCAGGATTCATGGTTGTTTCCCAAAGTTGTTCCGCATTCATCTCTCCAAGTCCTTTGTAGCGCTGAACATTGACGGATGTTTCACTACCTCCGCCTTTCAATTCACTAATTAAACGGTCGCGTTGATCTTCATTCCAAGCATACTCCGATTTGGTGCCTTTTTTGACTTGGTATAATGGCGGCGTTGCGATATAGATATATCCTTTTTCAATTAATTCCTTCATATATCTGAAGAAGAAAGTCAAAATAAGTGTTTCAATATGAGAACCATCGACATCGGCATCACACATAATGATAATTTTATGGTAGCGAAGTTTATCTAAATTCAAGGCTTTAGAATCCTCTTCAGTTCCAATTCTTACACCCAACGCTGTATACATGTTTTTAATCTCTTCGTTCTCGAAGATTTTATACTGCATCGCTTTTTCTACATTCAAGATTTTCCCACGAAGCGGCATAATCGCTTGAAAGTGACGGTCTCGTCCTTGCTTCGCCGTTCCACCTGCTGAATCTCCCTCGACAAAGTAAATCTCACATGCTGCAGGATCTTTTTCCGAACAGTCAGCTAATTTGCCTGGTAACCCTGAGCCAGTTAATACATTTTTACGTTGCACCATTTCACGCGCTTTTCGAGCAGCATGACGTGCTCTCGCAGCAAGAATTACCTTTTCAACAATTAATCTTGCTTCTGCAGGATGTTCTTCAAGGTAAGCAGACAACATTTCTGATACAGCCTGACTAACCGGAGCAGTAACTTCGCGGTTTCCTAGTTTCGTTTTCGTTTGTCCTTCGAATTGTGGCTCTTGAACTTTCACGGAAACGACAGCTGTTAAGCCTTCACGGAAGTCATCTCCATCGATTTCAATTTTTTCTTTCGCCAACATTCCTGAGTCTGTCGCGTATTTTTTCAAGGTATTTGTTAAGCCCCTGCGGAAACCAGACAAGTGTGTTCCACCCTCGTGCGTATTGATGTTATTCACGTACGCATGGATGTTCTCCGTGTAGGATGTATTGTAAGTTAATGCAACTTCTACCGGAATGTTTTCACGCTCTCCTTCGAAATAAATCACATCCGTAATCAAGGCATCACGGTTTCGATCTAAATATTGCGCAAATTCTCTTAGTCCACCTTCAGAGTGATACATTGTTGTTGGATGATTTCCTTCATCATCTGTCACTCGGTTGTCTGTTAACGAAAGCGTGATTCCTTTATTCAAAAATGCTAACTCACGTATTCTAGCGGCAAGCGTATCAAAATTGTACTCAGTTGAATCAAAGATTGAACTATCCGGCTTGAAGGTCACCTCTGTACCCGTCTCAGTAGATTCTCCTACAACTTTGACATCGTACAATGGTTTACCAATCGAATATTCTTGTTGAAACACTTTTCCTTCACGTCGAACGGTTGCTTTCAAGGCAATGGACAATGCATTAACACAAGAAACACCGACTCCATGGAGTCCACCAGAAACTTTGTATGTGTCTTTATCGAATTTACCACCAGCATGCAGGACGGTCATTACCACCTCTAATGCTGATTTTTTTTCTTTGGTGTGCATTGCTGTTGGAATACCACGTCCATTATCCACAACGGTAACGGAATTGTCCTCATTAATAAACACATCGATTTTATCACAATGTCCCGCTAAGGCCTCATCTATGGAGTTATCTATAACCTCATAAACTAAATGGTGTAATCCTTTAACTCCAACATCACCTATGTACATTGCAGGACGCTTACGCACCGCTTCAAGTCCTTCTAATACCTGAATATTATCTGCAGAATAATTATCCCTTCTTTCTTCTTCGGCCATATCTATTTTAATTTTGTTTTATCGCTTTTAACAAGTCAAACAAAAATAAGAAAAAGCTAGGTTTTTACAAGGGTTTAAAAGGCTTTGAAAGCCTTAACTTATCAACACAATTTCAACTATTTGATCTATTTTTCGATCCAGGAAGTGATGGACTCATCATCTGGTTGAATTCTCGGTGAAATCACTTTCGCTAAGTGTCCACTTTCATCAATTAGGTACTTCTGAAAATTCCAACCCACCTCATTGTCTTCCAGTCCGTTTTTGCTTTTTTCAGTCAAAAAATGATACACTGGATGCATGCCCTTGCCTTTCACAGAAATCTTAGACATCATGGGAAAAGTCACACCGTAATTCATCTTGCAAAAACTTTCAATTTCCTCATTGGAACCTGGCTCTTGTGACATAAAGTCATTCGCTGGGAATCCGACAATCACAAAGTTTTTTCCTTTATATTTTTCATATAAGGCCTGTAATTTCTCGTATTGCGGTGTTAAACCACATTTGGAAGCGGTGTTCACAATCATGATTTTCTTCCCTTGCAAAGAAGAGAAATCGAAGGTTTCACCGTTAATATCTTTCACTTTGAATTGATAAATAGATTGTTTCTCGGAGCTATTCATAACTGCAAATATTGAGATTAGTACAATAAAAATTTTCATACGTAGTTTTTTAAGGAAACATATAAATGGAAAGATAGTTCGAATTTGTGGAACATTTTTTGATTTTTTACGAATAAATACAGAATGAAAGCGCCTTTTTTACTTCTTTTTCTTTTGATAAACATTGCGTCGCATGGACAAAAGTTATCAGGCACTTGGCAAGGGGCTTGTTTTATCAATGATCCAACAAATCCAACCACATCTTCTGCGGCCTGGGTATACCTAGATATAACAATTGTAAAAGGGATGATTGACGGAAAAATCAGGCATGAAAATGGAGAGACAAGCCAGTACTACCTTTACGATATCAATGGAAAAGTGGGAGAAAATGGACATATAGAAATCGATGAGACCAAACTTGGATTTAAATCAAAAAATGCAGTTCCTGCTGAAAAACAACACTTTGATTTGGAATACGATCCAAAAAAAGGCTACCTGCTAGGTAAAAGCAAGGATGGGAAATCCACTTTAACATTGTATCGAGCAGTTTTCACTATTTCAGAAAACACGCCAGCAATTTTACCTGTTCATCAACTAGCAAAATTTCAACAAGACTTAGCGGATGGATTATCTTCTCCTGAAAAACGATTAGAAGAGTTACGAGCGTTTAAATTTGAACCCATATATTTCGAGTATGATAAGGAAAATATTCAGCTACAATACGAAGCTTACCTGATCGAAATGATTCGCATGGTGAAAAGTCATTCGGATTTACGGATTTTAATCACTGGTCATACAGATGCGGACGGTTCTGACGCCTACAATATCACTTTATCAAAACGAAGAGCAGCATCTTTAGAACGTTTTTTCGAAGCGAACGGACTCCCGAAATCTAGGGTAGAAATTGACTTTAAAGGTGAAAATGAACCTGTCGACCGGAATGATACGAGCGCAGGAAAACAAAAGAATCGACGGGTTGATTTTAGATTTATCTAAATCTTATCCTTTCAACGAAACGAGCTTCTCTTCCAATAATTGGATTTTCCCAACTGCATCTGCTTCTTTTTTACGTTCTAATTCCAATACTTGCACTGGAGCACCAGCGACAAATCGTTTATTAAACAACTTTCCTTGCACACTTTTCAAGAATCCTTTTGTGTAGCCTAATTCCTCTTCCAGTTTCTTGATTTCCCCATCCACATCAACTACGTCTCCAAATGGAACAAAGTATTCAACACCTTCGACAATAAACGAATTCGCTTGTTGAATTTTATCGGATACATATTCAAATACTGACAAGTTCCCCATTTTTACAATAACGGAATCGAAAATCGTTTGGGTGGCAGCGTCTGCACGTACATACATCTCCAACTTCACTTTATTCGCGATGTTGTTATTTTTGCGAATGTTACGGATTTGGGAAATGATTTTCTCTGCTTTCTCGAATCCTGTTAGTACTTGTTCGTCCACGGCTCTCACCTTCGGCCATTCAGCAATAACAATATCCTCCCCATCTTTGCGTTCGTTTAGCGCATGCCAGAGTTCTTCGGATACGAAAGGCGTAAAAGGATGCATGACTTTCAATAATTCTTCGAAAAAGAATTTAGTTTTATCTAGCGTCTGACGGTCAATAGGCTGTTCATATCCAGGTTTAATCATTTCTAAATACCAGGAACAGAAGTCATCCCATACCAATTTGTAAATGGCCATTAGCGCATCAGAAATGCGGAATTTATCGAATTGGTCATTGATTTCAATCAACACCTTTTGGAAGCGATTTTCAAACCAATCTATGGCTACCTGTGAGGACATGGGTTGCTCAATATCACGAACTTGCCAGGAAGAAACTAGGCGGTAAGCGTTCCATACTTTATTAGTGAAATTACGGCCTTGTTCACATTGGGACGAATCAAAGGGAAGGTCATTTCCTGCAGGAGATGAAATCAAAACTCCAACGCGCACACCATCTGCTCCAAATTTCTCAATCAATTCAATTGGATCAGGCGAATTCCCCAGTGATTTGGACATTTTACGTCCAAGTTTATCTCGTACAATACCTGTATAGTACACATTTTTAAATGGCAGATCACCCAAGTATTCATATCCAGCAATTACCATTCTCGCCACCCAGAAGAACATAATTTCTGGCGCAGTGACAAGATCATTTGTTGGGTAATAGTATTTGATTTCCTCGTTTTCAGGCTGTGTTAGGCCATTGAAAACAGAAATCGGCCATAACCAACTGGAAAACCATGTATCCAGTACGTCCTCGTCTTGGTTTAACTCAGATTCTAGAACTTCTCTTCCTGCTTTTTCGCTGGCTAATCTCAACGCTTCTTCCTTCGTTTTAGCTACCACGAAATCGTCTGGACGATTTCCAAAATACCAAGCTGGAATTCGGTGGCCCCACCATAATTGACGGGAAATACACCAATCCTTTACATTTTCCATCCAGTGACGGTAGGTATTTTTGAATTTATCTGGGTGGAATTGAATGTTTCCATTCATCACATTCTCCAACGCGGGCTGAGCCAGTTCCTTCATCGAAACGAACCACTGCATGGATAACTTCGGTTCAATTACCGCATTCGTACGTTCCGAAAATCCAACTTTATTAATGATGTCTTCTGTCTTAACTAGGTATCCTTTTTCGTTAAGTTCTTTTTCGATTTCTTTGCGAACATCAAAACGATCTTTTCCAGCAAAGTGTGCACCATGTTGGTTCAATGTTCCATTGTCGTTGAATAGGTCAATGGAAGGTAAGTTGTATTTTCTACCTAATTCGTAGTCATTAGTATCGTGAGCTGGTGTTACTTTTAAGCAACCAGTACCAAAATCTTTGTCAACGTAATCATCGGCTATAATTGGAATTTCACGGTTGATGATTGGAACCAACACATGTTTTCCGATTAACTTTTTATAACGCTCATCATCAGGATTCACACAAATAGCCGTATCTCCTAAGATTGTTTCAGGACGCGTTGTAGCAATGGTCACCCATTCATCTGTTGTGTCTATGATTTTGTATCGAACGTAGAAAAGACGAGAATTGACTTCTTTGTAATTCACTTCCTCATCAGAGACCGCTGTTAATGCTTCCGGGTCCCAGTTCACCATGCGGACACCTCGGTAAATTTTACCTTTTGCGTACAGGTCCATGAATACATTGATTACCGACTCAGAATACTCCTTATCCATGGTAAAATGCGTCCGTTCCCAATCGCAAGAAGCACCAAGTTTCTTTAATTGTTCCAGAATGATTCCGCCATGTTTATCTTTCCATTCGAAAGCATGTGCAAGAAACTCATCTCTAGTTAAGTCAGATTTTTTTATGCCTTCTTGACGTAGTTTTTGGACTACTTTTGCCTCTGTTGCAATGGAAGCGTGATCCGTTCCAGGAACCCAACATGCATTTTTTCCAAGCATTCGTGCTCTGCGAACCAGTACATCTTGAATGGTGTTATTTAACATGTGTCCCATGTGTAGGACACCCGTCACATTAGGAGGAGGTATAACGATAGTGTAGGGCTCACGGTGATCAGGGACTGAATGAAAATAACCTTTATCCAACCAATGTTTATACCATTTGTCTTCCGCTTTTTGCGGCTCGTATGTTTTCCCTAATTCCATGACACAATCTTTGCCGCAAAGATAACAATTATCTCAGCAGCACAATCTCCGTTAGCAGAGAAAAAGCTCGACTAGTTTGTCGTTGGGGAATCGGAAGGAGTAAGTACAGATCCTTTTATTGTCAAAACAATTGGATCACCACCATCAGAAAAAACGGTAATCGTTTTGGTGAATGCACCTACTCTTTTGGTGTCATAAGTTACTTTAATTGCACCTTTTTTACCTTTTTTGATTGGTTCTGTTGGTTTTTCAGCGGCAGTACATCCACAGCTTGTTTGCACATTACTTACCGTAATTGATTTTTTAGAAACGTTTTTAAACTCAAAAACGAACATATCTTTAGAGTCATAAGGAATATTTTCACGAACAATTTCCAAGGTTGTAAATTTCAAACCTGGAGTTGGTTTTGTTTCTTTTTGAGCTTGTGCAAATCCAACAAATAGGAATGCGAATGTAAGTAATGCGTATTTCATGAGCTTAATTTTTTACAATGGTAAGTTGAATTCTTATTTCAAGATCAAATTTAACAAAAATTTAGGATTCAAAGGCATGAAATATAACTTCTTCAATGGACGGATAAGTTTGTTTCAAGCAATGCTCAAAGGCATCTTTTTTCATCCATCGTGCTTCCGTAATGTTTTCTTCCAATTGTGGGCTTGTATTTAAATCCCCATGGTATTCGAGATAATACCAATTGTTTTTCTTTAGAATGGATTTGTTTTTAAACTCGTAAGCATGATATGTTGAACAAATTCTATGTTTCAACTGGAGATTTCCTGTCAAGCCACACTCCTCTGTTATTTCGCGAATCGCAGCTTCCTTTGAACTTTCGCCATGTTCGATTTTTCCTTTTGGAAGATCCCAAAGTCCCAGTCTTTTAATCCACAAATAAGATTCGCTCTCTGGATGAAAAACGAGTCCACCAGCCGTTTTAATCTTATTAAATTGTTTAAAAAAAGTTTTTAATTCAGACTTAGGATGAGGATTTACAGCTTGGATTTCTTGATTTTTAATCATCCCTAATAAGGACGAAATGTTCAATGGCATCGCATTTTCTACGATTTCAACATCAGGAATTGGGACAGAAGTAAAATGAATTACGTGCTTATCCATGAAAACTTTATATTTTTGCGGCATGGCATCAAATCAAGAACAAGCGCTAAAGGTAGCAGAATTATTATTGAAAACGAAGGCTGTTCGTTTACAACCGAGTAAACCCTTCACTTGGGCTTCTGGCTGGAAGTCTCCTATTTACTGTGACAACAGAGTGACATTGAGCTTTCCAGAAGTTCGTACACACATCCGTCAAGCCTACTCACAATTGATCCTCGACGTTTATGGGAAGCCCGATGTCATCGCAGGAGTAGCAACCGGAGGAATAGCTCAAGGTGCTTTAGTTGCGCAAGAATTAGGTTTGCCTTTCATTTATGTTCGTTCAGCTGCTAAAGGTCATGGAATGGAAAATATGATTGAAGGAGCATACGAAGCTGGACAAAAAGTGATTGTCATTGAAGACTTAATTTCTACAGGCGGAAGTAGTTTGAAAGCTGTTGAAGCATTAAGACAAGGTGGCCTTGTAGTAAAAGGCTTATTAGCAACGTTTACCTACGGATTTTCTCAAGCTGAGCAAGGATTTCAAGAAGCAGGATGTCCGTTTGAAACGATTACCGATTACGCAACGTTAATTGATGTCGCGGTAAAAACGAATTACATCAACGACGGTGATTTAACTACGCTACTGGAATGGCGTGTGAATCCGAGTACTTGGAATCAATAATTCGTATATGATCATTCAAAGTTCCACAACTAAGATTAATGTATCGAAATCAGATGTAAGTGACTTTCTTTCTGATCCACGCAATTTAACTTTTTTACTTCCGCAAGATAAGGTTACAAATTTTAGTGCTGATCAGACGACGTGTAGTTTTAAGGTGCAAGGTGGCATTTCGATTAATTTGATATTTGATCAAAAGGATGTCGAAAGCATTCGATACCGTTCTGGCGAGGGGAGTCCATTTCCATTTACATTAACTATCGAGCTGCGCGAAGAAAGCAATCAATGTCATGGACAGGTTATTTTTGATGGGGAGATCACAGGATACATGAAAATACTCGTCGAAAAACCATTAAAAGCCTTGTTCGAACAAATGAGTCTTCAATTAAAAGCTCATTTCGATAAAAACTGAAGCTCTTTTAAAGCGTAGCTTCTATTTTCTTCGTTTACTTCTATTATTAAGCGTCCATCTTCTTGAACACCGATTATTTTCCCCTCAAATTCACCTGCTGAATCTTTGTAAAAAGCAAGTTCATCCTTCAGGTATAAAAGTGCTTCGAAAGTTGATTTCAAGGTTGATTCTAACCTGCCCCATTGCTGTAAATACTCATTTAAAATAGCGATTAATTCGTTTAAAACGGTTTTAACTTGAATGCTTGTCCCGAGTTGAAGCCCTACACTTGTTGCGTTTGGACTTTCAAATTGTAATTGATTCACGTTTAGTCCAATACCAGCAATCACCCAAGAAATATGTTTTCCTTCTAGTTGATTTTCAATGAGAATTCCGGCAATTTTTTGGGTTCCAACAAAGATATCATTGGGCCATTTGATAGAAGAATCGATTCCAAAGCGCAAAAGCAGTTTATGAAGTGCTAAGCAGATCATCCAACTAATTTTACTTTGTTCACTAACTGACAGATTGTCGGGCTTCCATACAATCGAGCAAAGCAGATTGCAGGAATGCGCTGATTCCCAAGTATTCCCCATTTGTCCCTTGCCAGCGGTTTGCGCGTCTGCCAATATTACCGCACCATTTTGACAAATATGGTCGTTAATTAATTTGGCAGCAAAATTGTTAGTAGAGTCTACACAATCAAGGCGATATATTTCTTTTCCAATCGTTGTCATCTCGGCGTTTAAGGAGCAGTAAAATTAAAATTTATCGCGTAGTTTTGTATTAAATATTTGAAATGCGAAAAAAGAACGGAATAACAGAATCAGAACAATTGTGTCAAGCCATTGTTGAAGGTATGCAAGATAACAAAGCTAAGGACATTTCAGTATTGGATCTGAGACATTTGCCGAGTGCAGTTTGTGACTTTTTTGTGATTTGCAGTGGTGAGTCAAGTACACATGTAGATGGTATTTCAAATGCCGTAACACGTTTTACAAGAAAAGAGTTAAAAGAAAAACCTTGGCACATTGAAGGAAAAACCAATAGTGAGTGGGTTTTGTTAGATTACATTAATGTTGTAGGACACATTTTTTACAAAGACGCAAGATCCTTTTTTGAAATTGAGGATTTGTGGTCGGATGCTGTTCGTACAGATATCCCAAATTTATAATTAGGAACTAGAATATGTCAGAAGAAAAAAAGAAAAGTCCATTTTCCATTTATTGGATTTATGCGGCCTTAGGAATCGCTTTGATTTCCTTTAATATTTTCATGAATTCAACACCAGCAGCTACCGTCAAGTACAAAGAGACCTTGATGGAATTGGTAGACATCAAAGGTGTTAAAAATGTAAAAATCATCAATCAGTCAAAAGCTGAGTTTCAATTGAAAAATCAAGGTGTGAAGTACGTCAATGAGACGAACAAACTTGATTTTCCGAAAATGAAAAAGATGATAAAAACGAGCAAAGGAAAGCCTACAGCGGTAATTTTTGAACTCGAAAACATTGGGAGTCCTACAAATTTTGAAAAAGCATTAGATGATCGTGGTTACCACGACTATCAAAATGAGACTGAAGTAAATTACCTTGGAGATATTTTAGGTTATTTGTTGCCATTTGTTATCATCATCATTATATGGATGTTTGTGATGCGCCGAATGTCAGGCGGTAGCGGTGGCGGCGGAGGTGGCGGCCAAATCTTCAATATTGGTAAATCTCGTGCTCAAGTATACGACAAAGGGAAATCAACGAATATTACTTTTCAAGATGTTGCCGGACTAGTAGGTGCGAAAGAAGAAATAGTTGAAATTGTTGAGTTTTTAAAAAACCCAAAAAAATATACAGAATTAGGTGCTAAAATTCCGAAAGGAGCCTTGTTAGTAGGGCCTCCAGGAACGGGAAAAACCCTTCTTGCTAAAGCAGTTGCTGGAGAAGCAAAAGTTCCGTTTTTCTCTTTATCAGGTTCTGACTTTGTTGAAATGTTCGTTGGTGTTGGTGCCTCCAGAGTGCGCGATTTATTTCGTCAAGCGAAGGAAAAGGCTCCGTCGATCATCTTCATTGATGAAATTGATGCAATTGGACGAGCGCGTGGTAAGAACAATGGATTTAATTCCAACGACGAACGCGAAAACACCTTGAATCAATTATTAACAGAGATGGATGGATTCGGAACGAATTCCGGGGTAATTATTTTAGCTGCTACGAATCGAGCGGATGTATTGGATGCCGCATTGATGCGAGCAGGTCGCTTTGATCGTCAGATTTACGTAGACATGCCTGACTTGAACGAACGAAAAGAAATTTTCCAAGTCCATTTAAAGCCTCTTAAATTAGTAGAAGGTTTAGACATTGATTTCTTATCGAAACAAACGCCCGGTTTCTCCGGTGCAGATATCGCTAATTTGTGTAACGAGGCAGCATTGATAGCCGCCCGCCACAATAAGAAACATGTAGAAAAACAGGATTTCTTAGATGCTGTTGACCGCATCGTTGGTGGACTCGAGAAGAAAAATAAAATCATTACTAAAGTCGAGAAGAAATCAATTGCATTCCATGAAGCTGGACATGCAACCATTTCGTGGATGTTGCAATACGCGCACCCATTGGTGAAGGTGACCATTGTCCCTCGTGGACAATCATTAGGTGCCGCATGGTATTTGCCAGAAGAACGAAGCATTACGACAACCGAGCAAATTTTAGATCAAATGTGTTCCGCTTTAGGTGGACGAGCAGCAGAGCAATTAACTTTTGGAAAAATCAGCACAGGCGCATTGAGCGATTTAGAAAAAGTAACGAAACAAGCCTATGCAATGGTTTCCATCTACGGATTGAATGAACGTATTGGAAATATTTCTTTCTACGATTCACAAGGACGAGATTCCTTTACAAAACCTTATTCAGAAGATACCGCTCGCATTATTGACGAAGAAGTTTCTAAATTAGTGGAGGGTCAGTACCAGCGTGCGCTTCAAGTACTTTCTGAAAACCAGGACAAATTAACTGAGCTCGCGGAGCAATTATTAGCAAAAGAGGTCATCTTCAAAGAAGATTTAGAGCGAATTTTTGGCAAGCGTCAGTGGGAAAGTGATGAATTGGTAGATCTCGAGGTGAAGAACGAGAGTGAGAGCGGTGAACAGAGCGAGAGCGAAGTGAAGAGCGAGAGCGGTGAACAGAGTGAGAGCGAAGTGAAGAGTGAAAGCGGTGAACAGAGCGAGAGTGAAGTGAAGAGCGAAAGCGCATCAGAGGAGGAGCCTAAACCAGATTCAAGCGAAGAGACGGAGGCGAAATAGTTTGGAAAAAACACTCGTTTTCAAAACCCGTGAGCAGTATTTATTCGTTCAGGCGAAATTGGTATTATCTGACGATGAAATTCCCTTTCAAGAACGGAATACCATGGATTCAATGTTCAATGATTTCGGTAGTTATGAAATATACGTAACTTCGGAGTATGAAAACGACGCGAAAAAACGATTAACGGATGCCTTTAAGTAATTTAGCTTTAAGGAGTATTACCGGAGCAATCTTTGGCACAATTGTCATCGGTTCAATTCTTTGGCATCCTTATGCTCAAATGGCTGTCTTCTCGGTTTTCATGGTCCTTGGACTTGCTGAGTTCTACCGTTTATTTAAGAACCACCCCATTGTAGAAGTTAGTTCTGAAATCGGTATATTTATTGGTTGTTTTATCTATATACTCTTGATTGGATTAAGTTTATCAAATCTACCAATCATTGTAATAACTATCCTTTTCCCCTTATTTTTTACCTTGATTCTAAACGAATTATGGGCAAAAAAAGAACATCCATTAATCAATATTTCCGTACTTGTATTTGGGATCATCTATGTAGTAATACCATTCTATTTAAGCATTGACTTAAGTTTAAGAAATACGTCATACCTACCGCATGTTGTAGGTATGTTCCTATTAATTTGGACAAATGACACATTTGCCTATTTAAGTGGTAGACTCTTTGGGAAACGCAAATTATTTGAACGGATATCACCAAAAAAAACGTGGGAAGGAACAATCGGTGGTGTTATATTTACCCTGATATTAGGTTACATTATTGGAACTTATATCAACGAAGGTGAGACTTTGTTTTGGGTTGTGTCGGCCATCATCATTGCGCCTTGTGCCATTTTTGGAGATTTATTGGAGTCACTTTTCAAACGAAGTTTAAATATAAAAGATTCAGGAACTATTTTGCCCGGACACGGAGGCATCTTAGATCGATTCGACGCTGCACTATTCGCCATTCCGTTTTTTTATTTTTGGTCGATGATTTATTTATTTTGGTAAGCTATGACATTACACAGAGAAGGTAAAAATATTATGTTGTGGAGCGCCGTCTTCACACTTGTTTTTAGTACACTGGCATATTATTTTTTATGTTGCTGCTGTCCGATTATTTATTGGATATTACAAGTTGGATTGCTGGTTTTACTTGGACTTGTTGTTCAATTTTTTCGCGTTCCTAACCGAACATGTCTTGGCGCATCAACTGACATCATGTGTCCGGCGGATGGCAAAGTAGTTGTGATTGAAGAAACTACTGAAAGTGAGTATTTTCAGGACCGACGTATCCAAATTTCCATTTTCATGTCCCCATTAAATGTACATGCAAACTACCATCCAATAAAAGGGATTGTGAAATACATTAAATACCATCCTGGACTATTTCTTGTAGCTTGGCATCCAAAAAGCAGCACGGACAATGAAAGAAGTACATTTGTGGTGGAACATACAAGCGGAAAAGAAGTGTTATTTCGTCAGGTTGCTGGGGCTGTGGCACGCAGAATATGTTATTACCCTGCGGAAGGACAATTCGTCGAAGTAGGACAAGAATTTGGATTTATTAAATTTGGTTCAAGAATTGACCTATTTTTACCTTTAGGCACAAAAATTGATGTAGCGATTGGCGATGTCGTTAAAGCAAAATTAACACGCATTGGAGAAATCAATTAATTCGTATATTTACCGTATAAAATCATCTATTATGAAAAAATTATTTTTAGCACTTGCATTGTTCACATATGTTGGATCAATGGCAACAACAACTTACGCTGCAGTAACTAGTACTGAAGTAGTGAAAAAAGACGACGATAAGAAAAAGAAAAAAAAGAAAAAAGGTTCTTGTTGTTCTTCTCAACAAGGGAAGTCTTGTTCGACAACTAAACAATAATCTTGTTGTTCTAAAAAAGCAAACTAATCCTCATAGATTAGGAATAAAAAAGGCCATCATTAATGATGGCCTTTTTTATTAACTGAATATTTTCTGATACCCTTCTTGATACTTCTCTAAAATTTTCTTTCTTTTTAATTTGAGGGTTGGCGTTAATTCTCCGCCATTGATCGTAAACTCTTCTGGAAGTAGCGCGATTTTCTTCACTTGTTCCCAATTGCCAAAGACCTGATTAATTTCAGCAATCTCTTCATTCATGCGTTCAATAAATTCGCTTTGTATAACGATTTCTTCATTGCTCATGGATTCAAAATGGAGTCCATGACGATTTGCCCATTCTTTTGCAAATGCAAAGTTTGGAACAACAAATGCAGCCGGGAATTTCTCTCCTTCACCAATCACCATGATTTGTTCAATAAAGCGAGATTGTTTAAATCGATTTTCCATCGCCTGAGGAACAATGTATTTACCACCAGAAGTTTTAAATATTTCTTTTTTACGATCGGTGATTTTCAAGTATTTACCATCTTGAAATTCCCCTATATCTCCTGTATGGAACCATCCCTCACTGTCCATCACTTCATTCGTAGCTTCTATATTATTATAGTATCCCAACATTACATTTGGACCTTTAACTAATATCTCACCATCCGTAGCAATTTTCACTTGCACGCCTTCAATCAAAGCACCTACTGTTCCAATTCTTATTCCGGTTACAAAATTATTTACCGAAACCACAGGGGAAGTTTCTGTTAAACCATATCCTTCAAGTATAGGAATGTCAGCCGCTAGGAAGATGCGTGCTAACCTTGGCTGAAGTGCTGCGCTACCTGAGGCAATCGCTCTAACATTTCCACCTAATGCATCTTTCCATTTTGAGAAAATCAATTTTCGTGCAATGCCTAATTTAATCTTAAAAAATACACTCGCGTGGACATTATCATAGGTTTCTGCTAGGTTCAATGCCCAATAAAATAGTGCCTTTTTGATGCCTTTTAATTCCTCGCCTTTAGCCATGATTTTATCAAACACTTTTTCGATTAACCGAGGGACTGCTGAAAACAAATCAGGTTTAACTTCTTTAATGTTTTCACCGATTGTATCCATGGATTCCGCAAAATAAATGGAGCATCCGAGGTACATATATAAATAATGAAGCATACGTTCATACACGTGGCAAATCGGCAAGAAGGTTAAAACGCGTGAGTTATTATCGGCCGGAATTGGCTCAATACAACTAGAAACATTAGATAATAAGTTTTGATGAGACAGCATAACTCCTTTTGGATTCCCTGTTGTTCCAGAAGTATAAATAATGGTTACTAAATCCTCGTTTTTCACCATTTTCATGCGCTCTTGGACCTGGTCTTCTTCTGTATGGGTTTTTTGTTCTTCAATAAAAGACCAATGAGGGACAGAATCAAGCTTATCAAATGAAAATAAATGTGCTAAACTTGGGACATCTTCTCGAACATTGGAAATTTTATCGGCAAGTTCTTGATTAGAAACGATGCAAATTTTCGCTGCACAATCAGTTAAAATGAATCGGTAATCACCTTCTGAAATATTTGGATAAAGCGGAACAAGTATGGCACCTGTTTTCTGAACAGCGATATCGAGTATGTTCCATTCGATTCGGTTGGAACTTGCTACGGCAACGCGATCACCCGCCTGCACTCCCATGGATATTAATCCGCGTGCAACATTCATGGTGCGTTCTATAAAATCACTTGTAGAAACTGGAACCCATAGCCCAGCTGTTTTTGTAACAAACATGCTAGAATTTGGGTAGTTTTTTAATTGATGATCAGGGACTTCGAAAAGTCTTTCAGCAGTTATCATAGTTTAGTTTTATTGTTATCGAAAATAAGAAATATTATCGAATTACAGAAAAAGGATGGAGAAAAGTGAGATAAGCAAAATGCCAATCACATTTAATACAAAACCTATTTTTACCATTTGGTGGATCTTCACATGACCCGAAGAAAAAACAATCGCATTTGGAGGAGTCCCAACAGGCATCATGAATGCGAGACTAGCCCCCAAGGTGAGGGTGAAACACAATTGAAGAATATCGTATCCGGATTCCTTAGCAAAACTGGCAATTACCGGAACAAAAATCGTGACAAGTGCCAAATTAGACATGACTTCGGATGCAAAAACGGAGATGACTACTACAATCAGAACAATTGCAGGAATGGACATGTGTTCGTAATTCTGAAATACCTTTGTTAAGGAAGCAACGATGCCGTTTTTTTCAAATATTTGAGCCAAAGCAAGTCCGCCACCAAATAACAACAATATTCCCCAAGGTAATTTCTCTGTATCCTTCCAATCTAACAATGGTTTTTTCTCCCTTTTACTTGGGATGATAAACAGAAGAATGGCGCCAAAAATGGCCGCACTTTCGTCACCATAATTCAATCCTGTGAAGTACGTAATCAGCTCTTTGAAGGACCACAAAACAATGACTAAACCAAAAATCGCCAAGGCTCTCAATTGCTCGTTGGTCCAAGGTACATTTGGTAAATTTACATCATGAATTTCCTTTCTTTCCTTTCCCAAGGCAATATAAAAAACGCCGTACATTACGAGAAGCATGGTAATTGCTAGTGGCATTCCGATTTTCATCCAATCAAAAAAGCTCACGGTGATGTGAAAGTTCTTTTCTAAAATCGCCGCCATTTGAGTGTTTGGTGGAGATCCGATTAACGTTCCTACACCACCGATACTTGATGCATAGGCTATGCTTAGCATTAGTAATAAAGAAAATTTTGATTTCTGATGTGCTACAGGCATTGCTTGAATAATAGCAATCGCCAAAGGTAACATCATCAGCGCCGTTGCTGTATTTGAAATCCACATACTGAGAAATCCTGTACTGAGAATAAATCCAAGTAGAATTCTAGGTTTTGAATCCCCAACAACGTTAATGATGCGTCGAGCGATTTGCTCGTGAACCTTCCATTTTTCTAATCCAAGAGCTAAAACAAATCCACCGAAAAACAAATAGACATTATTGTTTCCATAGCTCGCTGCTAAGTCGTTTGTGTCTAATAATCCTAAGGGGATCGCTAAAATGAAGGGGAGTAAGGCTGTGACATAAATGGATATCACCTCAAATATCCAAAAGAAAATCATTAGTCCACCAAGTGCAACTGCATTCCAATAGGAATTAGTTGCACCAGTAGAAAAGAGTATCATTAGAAAAGAAAAGACGCCAAATGCTGCGAGCATGCGCTTCCAATCTAACTTAAGCATGTGTTATTTGTTCAAAGCATTTAACGCATCAACAAAAGTCAAGGCCTTTGCTTCAACATCTGCTACAATCGCACGAAATTCAGCTTTTCCTTTTGCTTTGTGCATGCGTCCAAGAATGACATCTTGAAAACTCGCTGCCTCTGTAATCAATTTTTCGGTTGCTGGAGCTTTTGACTCATCCAACATTTGGTGGTGAAAACACTCTTCTACCACATCAAAGACCATCTCGTTGATGTTTCTTTTAAGAATTCTTTTATTTGACATATTTCTACTTTATTTCCGTCAAAAGTAAGTCGAAAATAGGACTTACACTACAAAACTGAACATTTTATGTGTAGATGCTTCGGATACATCAGTAAGTTTGACAACGGATTGTGTAACTTTGTCGCTATGACATACCCCATATTATATATCCGTAAAGGCAAGGAACAATCATTGATGCGACGTCATCCATGGGTTTTTTCTGGAGCCATAGAATCTTCCACTGAATCCTTAAAGGATGGTGATATCGTGTGTTTAATGACGCGAAAAGATCAATTTTTAGGGCTTGGGCATTTTCAACATGCGACCATTTCAGTTCGAATCTTAAGTTTTGAATACGAAGTTATTGATCAATCATTTTTTGATAAAAAAATCAAAAAAGCAGTTGATTCCCGCTTAAACATTGGCTTATTTACAAGGCAAAATAACATTTTCCGAATTTGTCATGGCGAAGGAGACGAACTACCTGGACTAGTAATCGATTTCTACAACGGAGTTGCAGTCATTCAATGTCATTCAATTGGCATGTTCTTTTCCGTAGAATTGATTGCCAATGCATTAAAAAATGCATTCGGGAAAAAATTAACAGCAGTTTACTCGAAGTCGACGGACACCTTACCAAAACGAACGGATGTTAGCGACGCATATTTGTACGGAAGCTGCGAAATGCCTCACCTCGCGCTAGAAAATGGCGTGAAATATAACATCGATTGGCTAACTGGACAAAAAACAGGCTTCTTTATCGATCAGCGTGTCAATCGACGCATACTCGGAGAATATTCGAAAGGGAAAAAAGTGCTCAATACATTTTGTTATTCCGGAGGGTTTTCGCTTCAAGCACTCAACCATGGTGCAACATTGGTGCATTCGTTGGATAGCTCGAAAAAAGCGATTGCCTTGACGGACGATAACATTATCTTGAATAACTATTCCGAAAAACATATGTCAATTTGTGCGGATGCCATGGATTACATGAAGGACTTACAAGAAGATTACGACATTATCGTGTTGGATCCACCCGCTTTCGCAAAGCATCGCGAAAAACGGCACCAAGCCATTCAAGGATACAAACGATTAAATGCACATGCTATTCGTCAGATTAAACCAGGAGGAATCATCTTTACCTTTTCTTGCTCTCAGGTCATCGATAAAGCATTATTCACAAATACCATCATTGCAGCTGCAATTGAATCTGGAAGAAATGTGCGCATTTTGGAACAAATTCATCAACCTGCCGACCACCCAATTCATGCCTTTCATCCAGAAGGTGAATATTTGAAAGGATTAATCATTCAAGTGGATTAAGATGTTGTCGTTAAATTACAAGTCGATTTTAGGAATGGCACTTCCGATGATGGTCTCCGGTTTCGTTCAGTCCATTGTCTTGATTACAGACGCATCGTTTATCAGCAGGTATTCTACAGAAGCATTTGATGCTGTTGGAAACGCTGGACTTTTATATGTTACGATATACGTGTGCCTAGCAGGTATGGGTGATGGTGCGCAAATCATCATAGCCCGCAGAATTGGTGAGGGACGTGTTTCCGCCATTGGACGAGTGTTTGGAACGTCTTTTTTAACGAATTTCATTTTGGCCATCAGTTTCTTTGGAATACTATATTGGTTCTTACCTTCCGCTATTGTTGGGTACTCCAAACATCAAGAAATTGCCTTGCTTCAAGGTGACTTTTTACGCATCCGAAGTTTTGCCTTATTTTTTGCAATGATTACAATTACGATTCAAGCTTTTTTATTGGCGAAGGGCAAATCCATCATTGTTCTATATGCAGCATTAATTACTGCAACAAGTAACATATTTTTAGCAAATGCGCTCATTTTTGGCAAGTTTGGCTTACCCGAAATGGGAATTGAAGGCGCAGCATTAGCAAATACCATTGCTGATGCTTTAGGCATGTTGTTTTTAGTCATTTATTTGATTTTCTCGACAGAGCGAAGGGAATACCAATTGTTTGCGCATTTCAAATTCGACTTAACTTCCATGAAAGAACTATTAAAAGTTGGAAGTCCAATGATGTTTCAAGGATTTTTCGCCTTGGCTATTTGGACTGTTTTTTTCACATGGTTGGAGCAAAAAGGACAGTTCGACTTAACCGTTTCGCAGAACGTTCGTGCCATTTATTTCCTCGCTTTTGTTCCGATATGGGGTTTTGCAGGGACAACGAAAACCTATATTTCTCAATACATTGGTGCCAAGCGATTTGAAGACATTCCAATGATTCAAAGACGCATTCAGTTAATGACTGTTATATTCTTGTGCGTGACTTTTCATGGTGCAATTTTATATCCGGAAGCGCTCATTCGTATGATTAATCCAGAAGAGGAGTACATTCATAAAAGCGCAGAAATTCTCAAGTTGATTTCTGTTTCGATTATGTTATTTGGATTTGCTTCTGTTTATTTTCAGACCATTCATGGATCCGGAAATACCTTGCACTCCATGTTTATAGAATTTGGGACAGCCTCGGTTTATGGATTTTTTTGTTACTTGTTTATCAAAGTTTGGCGTTTGGATATTTATTGGATTTGGACAGTTGAGTACATTTATTTTATGTTACTCGGATTAGGCTCCATCGCTTACCTTAGACTGTACGATTGGAAAAAGAAAATTGTATGATGAAAAATAGTTTACGTATTGTTTTCATGGGAACCCCAGAATTTGCTGTGGGAATTTTAGATGCATTAGTGCACTCCAAACATGAAGTTGTTGGAGTTGTTACGGTTGCCGATAAACCTGCTGGACGCGGGCAGCAAATTCATCAAAGTGCTGTCAAACAATACGCCATTTCGAATGAAATTACTGTTTTACAACCAGACAAATTACGCGACGAATTATTCCTGAATGAATTAGCCACCTTAGAAGCAGATTTATTTGTCGTTGTCGCCTTTCGTATGCTTCCAGATGTGGTTTGGAAAATGCCGCCGAAGGGAACCATTAATTTACACGCCAGTTTACTTCCGAAATACCGAGGGGCAGCGCCGATAAATTGGGCAATCATGAATGGTGAAAAGGAAACGGGAGTTAGTACGTTTTTCATCAATGAAAACATAGATACAGGAGCCATTATCGCTCAAAAATCTATGCCGATAAGCAATTTCATAACGGCAGGGGAATTACATGATGAATTAAAATCCATCGGAGCAACATTAACCGTAGAAACAGCCGATCAAATTGGCGTGGGTTCCGTTGCAACGGTATTGCAAGACTCAAGTGATGAAAATCTTCCTTTCGCACCAAAAATATTCAAAGCCGATTGTGAAATTGACTGGAGTCAGACCGCTGAATTAAATCATAACCGAATAAGAGGTCTATCACCCTACCCTGCTGCTTGGTGCAAACTTTGGTCCTTAAAGAAATCCACATGGATTACCTTTAAACTTTTTGATTCATCGGTAGTAAACATAGAACAAGCCATACGAAACAATGGTCCTTTTTCCATTTCAGAAGGTATCGTTTTTCCGAGTGGAAATGGATTTGTCTTGCTCAAAGAAATTCAAGCAGAAGGAAAAAAACGCATGGATTACAAGTCCTTCTTAGCGGGAAATGACGTAAAAGACCTCGTTTTTAATCCTTGATATTAAGTAAGTTAAATTCTTTTTTTAAATTTTTAATCCTAACTTAGTAGTGAAACACCTACTATGAAACACTATTACTTTATCCTTTTTTTCATGCTTTTGACGTATGAGGGAAAGACTCAAGTGAATAAATCCGCCGTTTGGACGCTTCAAGCTGCGTGCGTAACACCGCAGCAAGTTGACAGTTCGACATCCGTAACTTATGACCAAAGTTGGGTTGAAGTCCAAGGGAAAAGAACCCTTCATTCATCACTTTATCAAAACAATAAAGGAGATATAAAAGCTCGTTTCAGCCTAAAACCGATTCATTACCTCAATAAGGAAAAAGAGCTTGTAAAGATCGATTATGGTCTAAAGAAGTCCTTTGATGGTTGGGCTGCCGCACAACAACCTTTCCCTACATATCTTTCCACAGAAGGAAGTTTTTCACTTAGTTCAACAGACTTAAATAAACTTACTTTTGGTGAATCAAGCAAGATAAACGGTGTAGAAGCAGGTCAGGGCTTTCAACTATCCGATAACATTGCATTTTATGAAGATGTCATTCCTCATGTTGACAAGCAAGTGGTGTTTTTGGAGAATGCCGTTAAATTTACGTACAGACTCAACGAACAGCTCACTAGTGAAGCACCCGAATTATTGATTGAAGAAAAACTAGTTTTCCCGACTTCGTACCGCATTGAAAAGGAAATGGATGAGCAAGGTAAAGTCTGCCAACGCTTAACCATTCTTGATGAAAAAGGAATAATTGCTGCCCGACTTGAGCCCATTATTTGTTACGATGCCTTGGGACAAACACACATAGGACGCTACGAAGTGCTTGAAAAAAAGGATGGAAAATACCTACAAATGTTTATAACATCCAACTGGTTAACTGAAAGTGTAAGGGCCTACCCAGTTTACATCGATCCTGTTATTTCTGGTCCATTGAGTACGTGGAATAATGGGTATATGCCTTCTTGTTTCATGCCAGCGTACAATAAAGACAGTATCCAAGTAACCATCCCTGCAGGCATTACCGCAACAGGAGTATACGTTTCAGGGAGTTTTTATGCTGACCCATTTACATTTGCCACAATGAGTCAAGGTGCAATGTATTACAGTTCAAGTTGTGGAAGTTCTTCGATATTTACGGTTACTGGTGCCACAGCAACATTACCTGGAACCGCTTATTTGGATAGTTTTAATTTGATGAATCCACTCAGTTGTTGCATTGGCGAATCATGTTCACCAGTTTCGTTTTGGGTACGCATGCATATTGGCAGGAATGCCTTAGGATCAGGATGTAACATCAACTATATTCGATACGACCCTTTCGCATCCATTTATCCATTCGAAGTAATTGTTTATGGTAAAACGCCGGAAACATATGGCAACCAATGGTTTGTCAATCAAACACCAATTTGTTCGAATACGTGTACATTCAATGCTACAGCATATGCACGTTATGGGGTAGCTCCGTACACTTTTTCTCATCCTTGGTCAACAGAGCTTATTACGGTAGGACAAAACATTGGCTGTGCAAATGGTTCTACGAATCACGTCTTTACTTTAACGAATCCAAATTGTCCGGTATATTGCGACAGTTTATTCACGAGTTTGGTTGTTCCGCCACCTGTAATTATTGATGCATGCGGGACCCAAATCTTAAACATTGCACCGGAAACGAAGCCCATCATTCCAGCTACGGAACCGGCATTAGTTTACGATTCCGTGTTGTGCCAAGGTGAGTCCATCAACATACAGAATAGTTCATGTCTCAACGGAGGAATAAGTCACTATTTTGGAGATGCAAGTGGCGACGGAAATATCCAGCAATTCATTGCAAATACGACTGATTCAGCCCTGCAGGTTCATTACGAAGCTTATGCCGAAATCAATGGTTGTGTTTCAGACACACAACAAATCAATATTCAAATTTACCCGAATCCTATTGCGCAAGTTACGATTAATCCCAATCCTGTTGTCGTCACGAATCCGTTCAGCGTGCAAGACGCATCGCTTTCTCCCGCTGGAACGATTGTTTTTTGGAATTGGGATTTAGCAGATAGCAGCTTTTCGCAGACCACCTCTTTTTCCGGGTCATATGCTATACCAGGACAATATCCATTGTGCCTAACGATACAAAACAATCATGGCTGTATCGATAGTGTATGCACGAACATCACGGTTGTTCCAGCTGAAATCACGAACATCAACGTCATCACTTCGGATGGAGATGGGATTAACGATCGTTTATCCTTTGAATACTTGTCCTTTTATCCCGATAATGAAGTATTTATCTTTAACCGATGGGGACAGTTATTGTACAGTGCGAAAAACTACGACAATTCCTGGGATGGAAGTGAATACGATGAAGGGACTTATTTCTATGTATTAAAAATCTTCGAGCTTGATCAGACCCTACAGAGTTTCTTTCAATTAGTGAAAAACTAAATTCCGAAGAGTACATTAAATCCAATACGGAACGGATAAACGACAACTGTATGGCCCGTTTTAAACATCGTATTTAATTGATAGCTCACGAACATACCAAAGTGACCGTAACCGATGCGCGCTGTGGCATCTAAAGTCCAACGATTCATGTTAAATGCTGAAATAGTAGAATTTACAAATTCATCACCATTTGCATAGGTGCCTGTTAGACTTTGTTTGGTTCCGTAGTTATATGAACCGACGACACCAACAGCAATAAAGTAACTTTTTTCAAAATTTTTATCGAAAGAATAATCCAATAATAATGGAATTGAAATCGTTCCAACTTGTAATTTATTGGTTTTAAAATTGAAAGTAGTGTCCTGAACAGCAAATATCGTATCCGCCGTATGCGCCAAAACGTAGTTATTTCTGAGGCTATAATTGTGGTATCCAAAACCTAATCCAGTAGTTATTCCTAATTGCTTTCCAGCGATTGGAAACTTTAAATCAAACATATTGTAATTGAATCCAAACGATTTCATTTGATTGATTTCCCAATATGGATTTTGGTCAAAAGTAACATCGCCCATTTCGTTGGAAAATTGAGAAAAATATACATCAAATCCAGCATAGTGCCCGTTTCCGAATTTTCGTCCTTCCTCCTCTTCATCAACCCAATCTTCTTCCGAGAAATCCTCGAAATCAGAACCCATTATTGCATCATCAATGCTAATGGGTAGACGCATTAAGGATCGAACTGCAAGACCATTTTTCTGAGCTGGAATCCAGTTAGGCATTAGCTGAACAACTGCTACACAAATAGAATCGTACACTTGATTCACGCCTTTTTCTACAACGATGTTCGTCAAAGCACCATCCTTCTCAACGATAAAGGAGAGGTAAACGCGTTGATCGTTGAATTCAATATCCATTGTATCATCTGGTAGGATAAAATTCACAAAAATGAATTCAATCAAGGAATCCGGTCCACCTGGATATTGAGCTTCCGTATCGGGGAAATTCACAATAGAATCCGGAGGCGCAATGCTCACCAGTATTGGTTCAGGTGTGCCACCAACAATAACATCCACTTGCGCAAACAGCGTGGAAATACTCAATAAACAGCTTAAGGAAAGTAGAAATTTCATCGTTCTAAGTTTCCTCAAAAGTACAATTAAAACTTTAAGAGCACACGTGCGATGAAATTTCTTCCAGCTTGTGGATAATAAAAGTTTTCCGTGGTTGTTTGTCCACCGTAGGCATAAGAAAACGTATAACCATTATTCGAATACATTTGATTGAAGACATTGTTGATCATTAGTCCAAATTGGATTTCCTTGCAGAATTTATTGAAAATGGAGTAGTTGAATTGAATATTAGAGAAATTAAATGGATCGATGCTTCGGTTGACGTTTCCTGTGTTATCTAGAAATTGTCTGCCCACTAATTTCGTCATCCAAGCGATGTTTAAATTGTCAATCGGCATCCAGTCTAGGCCAATGTTGCCGATAATATTTGGCGAAAAGGACATGTTTGTATTTGTATGAGTAATCACTTGCTGTGTATAGTATGGCACTGTATCTAAATAGGTATCAAGGTATTCGTTGAATTGCGCTATTTTATTTTGACTCAGGGTAATTCCACCTGTCAATTTTAATTTTTTATCGAAGCGATACGAACCATAAACTTCCACTCCTAGGCGGTAACTTTTCGCGACATTCGAGTGAATATAGGCGCCCACATCATTGATTTCTCCCGTTAATAATAATTGATTGTGGTAATTCATGAAATACACATTTGTCGTTAAGTTCAATTTGCTTGTACTTATTTGATGTCCAAATTCCACATCTTGCAAGGTTTCGAAACTCGGACGATTTTCAACTGTACTTGCAACAAAATCCGCACGAACTGGTTCTCTGTGACTGATTCCACCGTTCAAGAATAACATTTGGTTGGAGTTGATTTTGAAGCTTCCACCAACCTTTGGATTGAAGAAATTAAATTGAACTGCTTGAGTCACATCGACTGGAGTTCCATTCACCAATTCTTTTCCAATAAAGGCATAGTCAACATGTCTAAATTGCAAATCGGTATAAACATCGAAGCGTTCTCTTTTATAAACAGCTTTTACATATGAACTAACTTCCGATTTTCTGGAATCGTTGCTATAATGGCGTTGGTAAATTTCACTGTTTGATGCATACTCTGCCCAAACCAACTCACCGTAGTGTCCGCCAAAATAGGTATTTGCAGATCCTCCCAGGACAAAATCCAAATGAGCTGTTGGTTTATAGGTAATTCCATACACCGCTCCAACGAAATCATTGTCCAGCCACAAGCGACGAATCAAGTCAGTTTGTTGAGTGGTATCTGATCCAATGATAACCGGATTCAAGCCATAATCCGCTAAATTTTCTCCTTTGCGGTATTGTTCATAGTATCCACGACCGTAAGTATAGTGTCCGGCTAGGTTCAAAATAAATTTGTCATTGAAGGTATGCGTGAAATGCAATTGATAGTTATCTTGTTGATAGTTATCCACTTCGTTTTTGTAGGTGTAAAAGTTGTAAGTCCTTCCCGCATTCAATAGATTTTCGCGATCTGTCGAGCTCAATCCATTTCGGTCCGCATAGGCATTCATGGCCGCTGTATCTCCTTTTACTCGGCTCTCCGGTGTTCCGTACCACGCTTGGTAGGTGATTTCTTTCCCGCTAAAAACGATGGCCTTTAAAACAGACTTTTTTCCAATGTACGCACCAGAAAGAAAATACGATTTCAAATCTGAACTCGCACGATCGAGGTAACCGTTGGATTGAATACTGGACATTCTAGTTTCTAAAGAAAAATGTTTGTTGATAATGCCTGTTCCTGCTTTGATCGTCGTTTTATACGTTCCGAAAGAACCCACCGATTGGTCGATTGAACCAAATGGTTTTTCAGAAATGTCTTGTGTTTTAATGTTTAAAGAGGCTCCAAATGAAGCTGCTCCGTTGGTGGATGATCCAACACCTCGTTGAATTTGTATGTTTTCGATAGAGGACGCTAAATCAGGCATATTCACCCAATATACGGCATGAGATTCTGGATCATTCACCGGAATTCCATTAATTGTCACATTGATTCGTGTAGCATCCACACCTCGTATGCGAATTCCAGTATACCCAACTCCTGCACCAGCATCGGAAGTTGTCACTAAGGATGGTGTCGCTTCCAAAAGAACGGGTAAGTCTTGTCCAAAATTCTTACGTTCCAATGGATTTATTTTTCGAATAAGGATTTGCGAGGTGTTGAAATCCGTTAAACGTGTTGTATTTACCTGAACGTCCTCCAAGGTTTTCATACTAGAGAAGAGAAGAACCTTCACTTCAAGAGTTGATTTTGCTGAGATGGTCATCGCTTGCTGTAAAAATCCAGGTTTTTCGACAATAATCGTATACGAGGAGTCAGAAATAGCTAATTGTGTGATTTCAAATCTTCCCTTCGCATCGGAATTCACAAGGATATTGGTGTTCAATACTGAAACTTGGGCCGCTTGAATAAATGCGCCCGTTCGATCTTCGATTACGCCATGTATGCGCTGTTGAGACAAAGCAACTTGACAAGCACATAAAAAAAATAAACTGGTAACAATTCTTGTTTTCATTTTATAAAAAATTAAACAAGAACAAGGGGCTAATTCCTGGTGAATAAATAACAACTAGCTCGGTCATCTTCCCTGCGCAGGCATTATCCTACAGGTTCAATGGGTGTAATCTCAGCCTTTCGGCACCCCTTAGAGACAGTACAAAGTTAATGAAGAATGTGAAACAATCTTAGAAAGTGTAGATTAATTTAAACTAATCCTTCAACAATTTTCGCGATTTGAACGGCATTTGTCGCAGCGCCTTTTCTCAAGTTGTCAGCTACGATCCATAAATTCAATGAATTTGCTTGACTTTCATCATGTCGAATGCGTCCAACAAAGACATCGTCTTTTCCTTGCGCAAATTTAGGCATTGGATAGGTATACGTATCTTGATTGTCTTGCAAGGTGATTCCTGAAGTTTCATAGAGGATTTTACGCACCTCATCTAAACTAAAGTCTTTTTCAAATTCGATATTCACCGCTTCTGAATGTCCACCAACAACAGGAACACGAACGGCTGTCGCCGTAACTAGAATCGAAGGATCCAGAATTTTCTTGGTTTCGTTCGTTAGTTTCATTTCCTCTTTCGTGTATCCATTGTCTTCGAATACATCACACTGAGGAATGCAATTTTTATCGATGGGATACTTGTACGCCATTTCACCGGAAATCCCAGCGCGTTCATTTTCCATTTGTTCTAGGGCCTTCACACCTGTTCCGGTAATGGATTGATACGTTGAGACAATCACGCGTTTGATGCCAAATCGTTTGTGCAAAGGAGCTAGTACCATGACCAATTGAATGGTGCTGCAATTTGGATTCGCAATGATTTTATCCTCTTTCGTCAACAAGTGTCCATTGATTTCTGGAACAATGAGCTTTTTGGTTGGATCCATGCGCCAAACGGATGAATTGTCAATAACTACTGTTCCAACTTCTGCAAATTTTGGAGCCCAAATCAAAGATGTTTCTCCACCTGCGGAAAAAATAGCAATATCTGGACGCATATCCACAGCCGTTTGGAGTCCAACAACATGAAATTCCAATCCACCAAATTCTATTTTATTCCCTACAGATTTCTTTGACGCAACGGGGATTAAGGTCGTAATTGGGAAATTTTGTTCCTTTAATACTTGCAACATCACACGTCCAACCATGCCTGTTGCTCCAATAACTGCTACTTTCATTCGTTATAAAACTATTTAAGTTTGTAAAATTAATATATTTGATTGCTATGAGGTCAATTCAAGGAATTTTATTGTTTTTTTCACTGCTGAGTTCTTTTTTTGTTCGAGCTCAACTAGCAGATAATTTTATAGATGGGGATTTCACCAATAATCCTTCATGGACAGGAAGTTCCGCGGAATTTATTGTAAATGCTAGTCAGCAAGTACAGCTAAGCAATACCGTTTCTGGAACATCCTACCTTTCTACTGCACATGGATTAAGTAACTTATCCAATCACGAATGGCAATTTTGGGTCAAACAAAGTTTTGCATCCTCCTCCAGTAACTTTGGCAAGGTTTTTCTTAGTGCGGACAATGCTGATTTAGGCAGCGCTCAGAACGGTTACTATCTCTTATTCGGTGAAGTCAATGCGTTGGATGCCCTTCGCTTATTCAAGTTAGAAAATGGCATTTCTACCCAACTTTGTGCTGGGGTAGACGGACAAATTTCAGCTAGCTTTGTAGCGCGTATTAAAGTGGTGCTTTCCATTACCGGGACTTGGGATTTATTTGCTGATTTAAGTGGTGGAACGGGTTTTGTCATCCAAGGAAGCGCTAATGACCCATCGATTCTTATAGGAACGCACGCCGGGTTTATCTGTACGTATACATCTAGTAACGCTAATAAATTCTATTACGACGATTTTTACATTGGAGCGCCGATTTTAGATACTCAAGTGCCAATACTCGTTCAAGGCACAGCAATTTCCTCCACGCAAGTGGATGCATTGTTTGACGAAGCGCTCAGTTCATCATCCGCAAATGACGTAGCAAACTATGCTATTCTACCTTTTAACTCTTTCGTTTCTGCTCAGCAAGATAACTTGAATCCAGCATTGGTGCATTTGACGACCATGTTTCCATTGGCTAATGGAAATACCTATACCCTAATGACCGCCAATCTATCAGATTTAGCTGGAAATTTAGCAAGTAATCAATCAGTAAACTTTGATTATTTGGTAGCGGACACAGCCGTCAAAGGGGATGTCATTATTTCCGAAATTTTTCCAGATCCTTCGCCAGCCACTGGATTGCCAGAAGTAGAATATGTCGAGATTTTCAACAAAAGCGGCAAGGTATTTCACCTTCAAGATTGGAAGATTACAGACGGGTCCTCAAACGGAACGATTGGAAATTATTGGTTATTGCCGGGTTCCTACATTGTTTTGACGGCAACGGCGAATATTGGATTATTTACAAATGTTGCCGGAGTTACGAGTTTTCCCAGTTTAAATAATGCGGGAGATCAACTTATTCTATCGGACGATGCCGGATTGGTTTTAGATCAGTTGACGTATACCGACGAATGGTATCAAGATCCGAATAAGCAAGATGGTGGATACAGTTTGGAACGCATTCAATTAAATGATCCTTGTTCAACATACGATAATTGGAAAGCATCTACAGACATTAGCGGAGGATCTCCAGGAACCATTAATTCGGTTTTTAGTGCTGCGCCGGATCAAGTCAATCCGAGTTTAGTTTCCGCCATTGCTTTGAGTCCAAATTTCCTAGAACTTTCCTTTTCAGAGGGAATGGATTCCAGCAGTCTAGCGAATGCATCATTTACATTTAATCCGAGTTTAAGTATTCAACAAAGTTTTATTCAAGCGATTGATGACAATCCAAATGGTGTTCCACAGCTTATTTTACAATTCAATGAAAATTTGCTTCCATCCACTACTTACCAAATTCAACTCGGACCAGTTAGTGATTGTTGGCTGAATGACACGGTCATAATCGGGGGCTTCACTCTGCCAGAACAGGCAATTCCTGGAGATCTAGTGATCAATGAAATTCTAGCCAATCCCTTGAATGGAGGACAAGATTTTATCGAATTATACAACCGGTCCTCGAAAGTGATTGATCTCAAAGATTGGCAACTGGGTAACTTTTACATCGACACCATCGCTAATTTGAAAACCATTTCGGAACACTTTATATTAGAGCCAAATTCGTATGTCGCAATAAGTGAAGACACGAGTTTTCTTTTAGAGAATTATCCAGCAAGTGTTTCTGGCAGAATGATACAGATGGATATGCCGAGTTACAACATTGATTCAGGTACTGTTTATTTATTTTACAATAGCGAACAAATTGACCGAGTTTCCTATTCCGAAGAGTGGCAATTTTCCTTACTCGATAATTCCGATGGCGTTTCCCTAGAACGCATTCTACCAAATGCCCCTTCTAATCAAAACGACAATTGGCATTCAGCGGCTGAGGCCATCGGATTTGCTACTCCTGGCAGAATTAATTCTCAATTTCAATTTGGTGTTAGCAGTGAATCCATAAGTTTATCCAAGGATGTTTTTTCACCAGACCAAGATGGATTTGAAGATGTTTTAGTGCTTAACTACTCATTTTCGATTCCAGGAAATCTTGGGAAAGCATCCGTCTTTGATGACATGGGAAGAGAAGTAAAAACACTTTTTACTAATGAATTATTTGGTACAACAGGATTTTTCACTTGGGATGGTGTTCAAGAGAATCAAACAAAAGCGCCCATTGGTATATACATCTTGCTAATGGAAGTGTTTTCAACAGACGACGGTGTGATTTTTACAAAAAAAATCCCGTTTACCTTAGCTGGCAAATTGTAACTTTGTATAAACAACTTATGAAACACATCATTCTTTTCTTTAGTCTATTTTTCTCCATGAGTTTTTTCGCGCAACGCTATACAACTTCTGTAGGATTGCGGTTTGCAAACGTTGGTTTTACCCAATTGAATGGCAAGCACTTTCTGAATGACCTTAATGCTGTGGAGTTGAGTTTAGGTGGGAATTCAAATTATGTTTGGGTTCAAGGAAATTACGAATGGCAGCAAAAATTAACGGAGGAAGTGGATTATTACTTTGGTGTTGGTCCTGGATTAGGCATTGTTTCTGGAAATCCGATATTAGGAAATTCCTCCAATGATCATTTCATGTTGGGTGCGAATGGAGTCGTTGGTGCAGAATATACCCTGCCTGATTTTCCATTTACCTTCGCATTTGAAACTGGTCCATATGTACAAGTAATCCCAGGCTTACGATTGAGTTGGAACTTTGGACTTGCCGCGCGTTATGTCCTCCCTTAAAAATACGCTATCTCCCGGATCCAAAAATTGGATTCCTAAATTTTTTCAATTACTTGAAAAAGGAGTTATTTCCTTAGACTTAGAGCTAATTCAAAACACTGAGTCGGACTTAACTCATTTTGTATCGCACCGCACTGGACTTGTATACGGAAACGCTTTACACCTGTTGTTTTCCAATCAATTAAATTCGTCCAAGTTTACGAACGACGAAAAATTAAAATTACTTCTTTTCGAAACCCTGTTGTTTACGTATTTGCGAAAAAATCAAGGAGTATTTGATAAAGATGCATTCTTAGAAAGCCTTATCGCTTTTTACGGAGACACAAAAGAAGGTGGTGTATTTGCCTGGTTTGATCGTGTTTTTACCGGAAAAGTCGATTTAAGCATCGAGGAGATTTTAACCCAACGTATTCAAGTTAAGAGTACATTTTTTGGTGCGAATTACTGGCTGAATCACTTGTCAAATGCCTTTGTTTTTCTGGATATTGTCATGTATCGCGCATTTCTAGAAGGTCAAATACAGTCCTTTTCACGGCAGTATAGTGAGTATGCTAGTTCCTTGATGAATGGCGTCATATATGCGGCATATACTGATAATAATGCCGAGGATACAGAACAGCGCGTGTTAGGGCATTTCTTGGCATCAACAGATTTAGTTAAATCGATAAAAACACGTTTTGAAAATCGAATTCTGACAGGCATTACGCTGAGGCAACTTGAAAAAGAATGCGTGGAAGATAAATTGCTATCAAAATTCACGTTTGAACTAGGTCTTTTTCTTATACAAGGGACACATATCCCGAATGAAGCTGAATTAAAAAAGTTAAATTTATTGGGACATGCCTTGGATTTATCCGACAAAGAAATGCAAGAATCTAGAGAAATGTGTAACGCGTACATGCTACAAAATCACACGGAAATTCTTGTTTTTCAATCAGAGACAGAAACTGGCTACGTCTTTAAAGCTTTCAGTAAACGATGGATTCGAATATTGGGAAGAAACAAAGACAAACTGATCCAAGAAATACGCGAAAGCAAAGAACTCATGGCCTTAATTCAGAAATCCACAAAGGAAGAATTAAGTACAGTGGAAAAGGAACAAGTGCGTAAGCAATTCTTAGATTTGATAAAAACGATGCCTTCCTTAGCTTTATTTCTTTTACCCGGAGGAAGCCTACTTCTCCCTTTAATTCTTAAACTTGTCCCTGAATTGATACCTTCTGCTTTTAAGGTGAATGAAATTGAAAAAAATAAAGAAAAACAATGAAGTGTAAAATCCACATTTACCTATTAAATGATTTATATTCTCAAGCTTTTGCTGATGAAAAACATGAGGGAAATCCTTCTATTGATAACATCAAATTCGAATGGGAAGATGAGTTAGCCATCTCAAGCGATGTGAATTCAATTTCGGAATTAAGCGACGTTTCATATCCCCTAGCTGGAATGGATGAAAACGATGAATCTTTTCAATTTGACATCCCAAACATGCGTCTTTTTGAAATCAATTCTTCCGACGCACCAATTGTATATGTGGGGGCGTCAGAAAGTATCGTTTCATCTGCTAAACATGAAAAAACGGAGGACGGATATACGATTGAAATCGTTCTAAAGGATTACGAACCAATGTCCAACCCTATTCCCGGTATTTTTATCGCTGCTAAATCCTTTCCAAAAGAATTGATTCGAAAATGATTGTATTGAAAAACATACAACTTTCGTACAACAAACCCATCATCAAACGGGCCAATTTAAACGTATCCAAAGGTGAAATTCTTGGACTCGTGGGTAAAAGTGGCGCTGGGAAGTCTTCATTATTAAAAATCATTGCTGGGATCATCGATCCGAATGAAGGTGATGTGTTCCTTGCTCAAAAAAAACAACCGCGTGTTCACCAGCTATTGATTCCTGGTTTCCAAGGTGTGGCAATGGTCAATCAAGATTTTAAACTAGATGTTTACCATACCGTCGAGGAGAATCTTCGCGAAGCTGTTTTGCATCTGCCCCATAATAAACGAGATAAACGTGTACAACAATTATTGCGTTTATTTGATTTAAAATCAATTGCAGAAACAAAAGCACATTTAATTTCCGGAGGAGAACAGCAACGATTAGCCATCGCAAGAGCCATAGCAGATAAACCGGATATTTTATTGCTTGACGAACCGTTCGGGCATCTCGACGCCAATTTACGTACTCGTTTGACACAACATTTGATCCATTTACGTGAAGAAGAAAATACGACCATCGTTTTGGTTTCTCACGAAGGGCAAGATGTACTGGGGTTATGTGATGCCATCTGCATGTTAAAAAATGGCCTGTTAAGCAAAAAATACAAGCCAAAATTCTTGTACTATCACTATTCGAATGTGCAGCAAGCGCGGCTTTTTGGCCCAGTAAATAGTGTTAAAATAGGAGAAGACAAGTTTCTTTTTCGTCCAGATGAATACCAAGAGTCTACTTCTGAAAATGCGATTCCGGTTACCTACCTTCGGAGTATTTTTGTTGGCGGACTTTACCATAATTATTTTAAAACATCCAATGGGGATAATATTGTCCTGTATCAATTTCATCGATTAAATGACACCAGAGGAATCGAAATCGTTAAAAAAACGCAGTAAATTAAAATGGTATTGGGGATTTCTTGCTTTCAAGGAGGCATTGATTAGCTATATCAAAGACGGTGCATTTTACCATGGTGCTGCACTCGCCTACTACACCTTGTTTGCCTTTATTCCTATTATTTATTTGACCAGTTCTATTTTTGGACGCATCGTTGGCCCGCAAAACATGAAAGAAATGGTGTCGGAATTACTCCGGAATCAAATGGGCATGGATGACAGTTCTTCGATCATGAATGTCGTGAATGGAATGTCCTTGCACAAGCCTAGTTTTTTCCTAGAAATGATCAGTATTGCCGTCTTGCTTTATAGCTGCTCGGCTTTTTTTGTATCGTTAAAGCGCAGTTTAAATGAATTTTTTAATGTCACTAAGAAAAATCGGCAAGAAGAAAATTTATTCATGGATATCATCGGATTTCGCTTTATTTCCATGGGACTTTTAGCTGTTTTCGCCTTGATTATTATCCTTTTTTATTTTGCACAGGTATTTATTTTTTCGGCGATTCAAAACTGGAATCAATACCATAGCGGAATCATTGACTTCTCTTTAAACATCTTGCAAAACATCCTGACCATTGGAAGTAACTTGATGATCTTTACCTTGGTATTTAAATTCATTCCTGATGCAAAAGTTCAATGGAACGTCGCATTTAAAGGAGCGATTTTTACTTCGATTTTACTCGTGCTAAGTCAGTTTATCATCAACTACTATCTACATAATTATTTTGTGCTTGGGAAAATAGGGGTCGCGAATTCCTTGTTTGTCACCTTGGCTTGGGTACATTACTCTGCACAAATTGTCTTTTTAGGTGCGAAATTTACCTATGTGGTTGGGAAAATGACAGGACAAAGCATCAAGTAGTTCCTTATAATAAGGCAGGTGGTTTTCTGATTTCAATCTTCGCGTCTTTGAATATCGATGACGTGTTTCGGATACTAAATAGAAAACTCTTATTTCCACCAACTGGTACATAGTAGAAGGACAAAGCCCAGCAGTGCAAGTTGCGATTTAGGGAGAAAAAAGCATTCGTCAAGCGGAATTCTTGTAAATTGAAATTCAAATTGCCCGATAAATTCCAACGCTTTGTCATGCTCACATCTCCTCCTAACACCAGTGTTTGTGCGAATATATTTTTGGATGTATTGCTACTTGAAATCGATTGATTCGTGTTGATGGTATACACATGGGACAGGTTCAT
Organism: Chryseobacterium gleum; assembly: GCA_945860065.1. Lineage (GTDB taxonomy): Bacteria > Bacteroidota > Bacteroidia > Flavobacteriales_D > Crocinitomicaceae > UBA952. Next base: position 35,425 of record CAMAPI010000004.1, read on the forward strand.
CTTCCATGGGATATCAAAGTAAACAGCACGCTCTGGGTGCAAGGCATAATAATTAAAATCAGCATTCCAATTTTGTTCATTCACCACCATCGTGTTATTTGCTACTTTTTCCCTAGATTTTTTTGGCGCAATGGTGATGGTTGTTGTGAGATTCGTCGATAAGAAACGTCCCAAACCTTGTTGATTTGATGCAGCATAAGAACTCATGGTCTTTCCTGTGGATGCATTCCATCCGTATGGACTAAAAGAAGCACCTGAGACAAAATTGACCCAATCAGCTGGACTAATTCTCAAGTTCAACCCAAGATTTGATAAACGCATCGAATCCTTCATGAAATCATAATTTCCATTTACGGACAATTGATCAATCAAGCGAATTTTTCGAAATCCTGTTAAAGTATCCTTGTCTGATTTAACTTTTAATTCCATCGTATTATTGATGCCAAAATTCAACAAAGATGCTTTTTGAGAATTGCCAACACCATAAACAGAACTTTCGAATGGAGAATATTTTATGCTTGACTGATTGGCGCCAACATTTGCTTGAATCAACTCATTCATTTGTGGGACATAGCGAAATCCGACGGAAGGGGTGATTAAGTGGCGTAATTTCGGTTTGTTCTTCCCGACAAATTGGTAGTAAGAATATATGACACTTGTCAGGTTCACACTAAAATTCATTTCATGCGCCATTCCAAATTGTTGTAAGGTGTCATTTTTGGATTTATTGGCAACGGGGTCATAAAATTTTTGAATCTGTTGGAAATTGATTTTATTTCCATAGTTCATAGTTGGATTAATCTTTATCGCATTTCCAAAAAGTCCCGTAGTTGTTTGGATCGTCATCGACTGAGAAATGCCATTCATGAATTGTTGAGAAATACCATATAAATTTCCTTGTGAAAGCAATTGATCCGAGAAGTTGGAACGGTTTTGTCCTTCGAAATTATAAGTGACCCCGATGCGTTCAATTGTTTTTTTCCAGTTCTTATCGCTTGTTTTAAATGTGTTTTTGAATGGGAAAACACGGGTGAGATTGGCATTCAAAATCGGACTAACCAACGCAATGTTTTTAGCGATGGCATTCTGACGCATCGAAAGTTTCATTCCCATATTTAAAGGCTTGCCGGGAAAAGTACGGTTAATATTGATGTCGGAATTAAAGGAATTGGTAAAATATTCGGGGTTAATTGGATCCAAATTGTTTTTAGATGTATTATCCGAAATGAAGTTTACACTGGAGGAGAAACTCCAAAACGGATTCGATTTTGGGGCTTTTCTATGCGACCATTGAACACTTAATTTGTTTTTTTTATCGTTGGTTGGAAATCCCAAATTGAACTGCTGGAATCCAACTGAAATGCGCCCTGAAAATCCGTAGCGTTTCGAATAGTCTAAGTCGTTCCGTAAGCCCCAAGATCCTCGACTGTACAAGTTTGCGTAAACGGCGGTTTGAAGGTTATCATTTATCGGAATGTAATACCCTAGATTTTGGACACCAAACCCATAATTTGACAAGGGAACGAATTCTGGAAATAGCAGTCCATTTGATTTTTGTTCCTTCGTTGGTATAAACGCAAAAGGGAGTCCAAGTGGAGTTGGAATTCCATTCACCCATAAATTCATCGGTCCGGTTACAATGCGTTCATTTGGTACGATTACCCCTTTACTCAACTGAAAATGGTAATGTGGTTCATCCAAATCACAAGTGGTCAAACGTCCTTTGAGCAAATGAATTTCATCGTTCGGATGTCTTTTTGCCGTTTCCATATGAAAATAGAACTCATCCTGCTTGATGTCTAATTCTTCTAGGAATCCTTTTTGAGTTTTGGTGTTGTACTTTAGCGTGTGACAGGTAACCGTTTCGCCTCCATCTGTAAAAACGGGAAATTCCACTTTATTGCTGTCTTTATCGTACCGGTATTTAGCCCAAATTTCATTCGCGTTTAAATCCAATAGTATGTATCCTGCGGTGATGAGTAATCCATCCATTTCCAACTTGGCGTTACCATACAAGTGGACTTGTTTTTTGTCAATATCATTCAAAATGCGCTCATCCGCAGAATAAGTGATAATATTCTGCATACTTGAGTCGTTCACATAGAGCGTGTCCTGTGCTGTAACCACGGACAAATTGCACATTATTAACAATGTGACGGAGAAAAGTTGTTGTATATATGTTCTTAAAGTCAAAGTTGGCTCTTAATTTTGTCGAATGCGCCTTAAACGTACAAAGCTACCAAAATTCAAGTTGTTTGAGAAAAACGGACATAAACTCCATTTATTGGGTTTGGTTTGTTTCTTTTTCATTTCTCACTTACTATTTGGGCAACATTCTGTAAATCACGGCATAAAAACGGTGGTGATCGATGCCGGTCACGGTGGGAAAGATCCAGGTTGTCATGGTGGATTTGCTCATGAAAAGATTGTTTGTTTAGAAATGGCCTTAAAACTCGGCGCAAAAATCAAAGCGAAATATCCAGAAATCAATGTCATTTATACCCGAAAAACGGATGTTTTTGTAGAATTAATTGACCGAGCGAATATCGCAAATAAAGCAAACGCGGATTTATTTATTTGCATTCATGCCAATGCGGGAAGCAGCGCTGCTTATGGGACAGAAACGTATGTGCTTGGTTTGCATCGTACCGAAGCGCAGCAGAGAGTAATGGAAAGAGAAAATTCCATTATTGCTTTGGAGGACGATAAAGGCGCGAAATATAAGGACTTTGATTTATCCCCAGATGCCATTATTCAATTACAACTTCAGGGTGCGGTATATTTAAATCACTCCATTGAATTTGCTGAATATTTACAAAAGGAGTTTAAGAGAATTGGTCGGTACGATCGTGGAGTCAAACAAGCAGGGTTTTTAGTATTGTATAAAACGACCATGCCGAGTGTTCTGATTGAAACGGGATTTTTACCTAATCCAACGGAGGAGAAATTTATAGGTTCTTCGGAAGGACAAGAAAAAATGTCAAGCGCCATGTTCCGCGCTTTTGAGAATTACAAGAATCAAATGGAGGGAAAACCTGTCGCAGCAATACCAAGTGAAATCGTTGAAAAATTACCAGAGTCCAAAACGCCAGAATTGAGTGTAGAACAAGCAGATTCATCTGGACTCGTATTCCGTGTTCAAATAGAAACTTCCGATCGGAAAGTCGCGTTAAATTCTTCTCGTTTTAAAGGACTTGACGTCTTCGAATACCAAGAAAATAACATCTATAAATATTGCACTGGGACCTTCAAAAATGACTTAGTAGGAGCGAAAAACTACAAAAATGAACTGATTGAAAATGGGTTTAATCATGCATTCGTCGCTGCATTCCTCAACGGAGAACGAATTAGTATCGAAAAAGCTATTAAATTAGCAGAAAAAAAGTAGTTTGAAGTTCACAAAAGAAATCAAAGCCGCCCTTATTGCTATAGCATCAATTGCTACCTTGTATGCTGGAATCAACTTTCTCAAAGGAAATAGTTTTTTTGGTGGGGACACTGAATACACTTCCTATTTCCCTAATACTGGTTCGATTATGGTCTCTAGTAATGTCACTTTAAATGGTGTAACTGTTGGAAAAGTAACAGGTATAAAATCAATGCCAAACGGTTCCGAGAACAAAAAAGTGCAGATGACTTTTAACATTCAAGAAAAAGAAATTCGACTACCGAAAGGATCCTTTGTAGAAATTGGTTCGTTAGATTTCATTAATAAATGTTTAATTATTCACACACCTGAAGATATTTCGAAAGGGTATTATAAAGCGAAAAGTGTGATCCCAGGAAAAGTTTCCATTGACATGGTCACTCAGGTAAAAGCATACGCAGATCCCATTTCTCAGCGCCTTCAGAAAATGATGAGTTCCATCGATCGAATGGTGATTTCCTTGTCTTCATTTTGGGATACAACAGCAACTTCAGAGATTGAAGGAAGTTTGAGAGAAGTGAAGATTACCATTAAGCGATTAGGGAGAGTAGCGAGCGAGATTGAAGGATTTGTCGCTGCAGAGCGCGCTCAATTCAGTAAAATCATGACGAACGTGGAATCCATTACCTTGAACATTCGCCGAAGCAACGATGAATTGACAAAAATCATCGGGAACACACGTAAAATAACAGATGACTTCGTTAGTGCAGATTTCAAATCTGTTCTATTGGATGCGCAAACCACCGTGAAAAAATTAAACCTCGTCTTGGAAGATGTCGAAAATGGACATGGGACACTTGGGAAACTTATTCACGACGAAAAACTTTATAACGAATTAGTTGTTACCAATAAGGATCTTCAAAATCTTGTAACAGACCTTCAAGCGAATCCAAACAGGTACATTCATTTCTCTGTGTTTGGTAAAAAATCAGAAGGATTGATGCTCAGTGAACAAGAGGAAGTGAGATTCAAAAAGTGGTTAGACACGATCCCTGACTAAAATAATACATTCATGGAAATCATATTATTTGCCATTCTATTAAGCGCTGGACTAGGATTCTTTGCGTTCAACGCGTGGAAAGTTCGCTACAACATTTTACTTGGGCAGGACATTGATCGATCAGATCGGAAAGGGGCGCGAATTAAAACAATGATTTTAGTCGCTTTTGGACAAAAGAAAATGTTCGCACGTCCCATTCCAGCATTGCTTCACTTAGCGCTTTATGTTTCTTTTGTCATCACGCAAATTGAGTTGATTGAAATCGCTATTGACGGATTAAGCGGTCACCACCGATTTTTCTATTTCAAATTAGGTGGATTTTATACCTTCATGATTAGCTTCATTGAAATCTTATCTGTTCTTGCATTTATTGCGACATTAGCTTTCTTAGCACGACGAAACTTATTGAAACTTCCTCGTTTCACGATGAAAGAACTCATTGGATGGCCTACAAAAGATGCTAATATCATTTTGATTGCTGAAATCGTACTCATATCCTTTATTTTCTGCATGAACGGTGCGGATGAAGTATTGTTCAGTCGCGGTGGTTCACATGTCGAATTCGCCAAAGGACATTTTGATTTCGCGATTTCTTCCTTTATTGGTCCAATGCTCTTCGAAAACTTAAGCATCGATGCGCTTCATGTTATTGAACGCGTTGGTTGGTGGGGACACATTTTAATGGTCTTCGCATTTTTGAACTACCTACCCTACTCCAAACATTTCCACATTTTGTTGGCTTTCCCGAATACGTATTACTCCAACTTGGAGCAAAAAGGGAAATTCACGAACATGGAATCCGTTACAAATGAAGTGAAGTTGATGTTGGATCCCAATGCCGACCCGTATGCCGCTCCATCAAATCCAGATGAAGCGCCGAAACGATTTGGTGCAAAAGACGTGACTGATTTGACTTGGAAAAACTTATTGGACGCGTATACGTGTACAGAATGTGGCCGTTGTTCATCGGCTTGTCCGGCAAATGTCACCGGTAAACTTTTGTCACCGCGTAAAATCATGATGGATACACGTGATCGATTGGTGGAAGTCGGTGAAAACTACCGCAAACACGGAAAAGGTTACGACGATGGGAAAAGCCTCCTAGGAGATTACATCACAGAGGAAGAACTTTGGGCGTGTACAAGTTGTAATGCCTGTGTAGAAGAATGTCCGGTAAACATTGATCCATTATCTATTATTGTTGACTTACGTCGCTATTTGGTGATGGAAGAGTCGAAAGTTCCAAGTGAATTAGCAGGAATGTTAACGAACATCGAAAACAACGGTGCGCCTTGGCAATTTGCGCAAACGGAGCGATTAAATTGGGCGAACGAAGATTAAGATAAGTAAGAAAATCGAGCTAATTAAGCAAAAAGACTGACTATGATAGTTCCTACAATGGCCGAAAAAATGGCAAATGGCGAATCACCTGAGATTTTATTTTGGGTTGGTTGTGCTGGAAGTTTTGATGATCGCGCCAAGAAAATCATCAAAGCAATTGTAAAAATCTTGAATAAATGTCAAGTTGATTTCGCAGTACTTGGAACCGAGGAAAGTTGTTCAGGTGATCCGGCAAAGCGCGCTGGAAACGAGTTTACCTTTCAAATGCAGGCGATGATGAACATTGAAGTTCTCAACGCATACGAAGTAAAGAAAATAGTGACGGCTTGTCCACATTGTTTTAATACCCTGAAAAACGAATACCCAGAACTTGGTGGAAACTATGAAGTCATTCACCATACGCAATTGATTCAAGATTTGATCAATACGGGAAAACTCGTTTTAGAAGGCGGGGAAACGTTCAAAGGAAAGAAAATTACCTTCCACGACCCATGTTATTTGGGACGAGCGAACGATGTATACGAAGCACCTCGATTATTGATTGAGAAATTGGATGCCGAATTAGTCGAAATGAAACGTTGCAAGACCAAAGGACTCTGTTGTGGAGCTGGTGGTGCACAAATGTTCAAAGAAGCGGAGAAAGGCAACAAAGAAATCAATATAGAGCGCACAGAGGACGCCTTAGAGACAAAAGCGGAGATTATCGCGACTGGTTGTCCGTTCTGTAATACCATGATGACGGACGGCGTGAAAAACTTCGAGAAAGAAGGAAAAGTGAAAGTAATGGACGTTGCTGAATTGATTGCGCATGCAGCAGACCTCTAATATACCAGCTCACTTTCCACAGGACGCTCGATTATGGGTGTTTGTTGGAGATCGAAAAATGTCCGAAACGGAAATTTCATGGTTAAATGAGTCCTTGACGCACTTTGTCTCGTCGTGGCAAACACATGGAAAATCACTCGATGCTGTTGGATTCGTTTTACACGAAGCAGCTATTGCAATTGTAGCCAACGAAAACGCTGTAAAAGCTTCCGGTTGTTCTATGGATAAAATCAATCACTTCGTGAAAGATGCCGGTGGACAATTGTCCATTGATTTCTTTAACCGAATGAACGTGCTAAAACCGGATTCGAATGGAGACTATGAACTCGGTCGATATGAAATGGGAGCAGATAACATGATTCATTCTGCCATGCAGGAGTGGAAGGAGCTAGTAAATCTTAGTTAGAATTAACCTTTAATACGAACTCGTTGCACCACCAATTTGTTCGATGGGATGCCACGTCGTTTTGATTTCCTGAAAACTGGATATATACCTTATTCCTTGAGCGGATTCATGTGACCAATCACTATCCATAACCAACACTCTTTTGAGGTTGTCAATCGATGAAAGCTGCGTTGATTTTACCATTTCAGTAGCAGCGTTCGAGAGGAAAATGGCGTTCACATCCATATGTTCTGCTAAGGTTGGTAACATTTCTTCTGCTGATCCTGTGAGGATATTTACAACTCCTGCCGGCAAATCTGACGTTTCCAGTACTTCCGCGAAACTGATGGAACAAAGAGGAAGTACCTCAGACGCGATTAATACAACCGTATTTCCGCCAGCAATAACAGGCATCAATTGGGAAACTAAGCCAAGTAAGCTCGTATCTTGATCCGCCACAATTCCAACCACACCTGTTGGTTCAGCCATGGAAAAATTAAAATGTGAAGAGTTCACAGGATTGACAGAACTCAAGATTTGCTGGTACTTGTCACACCATCCGGCGTAATAAACGATTCTATCGATGCAAATTTCGATTTCATTCGTTGCCGATTCAATGCTTTGACCCTGCTGAGTTAGTTCTTCAATGAATTGCGTTTTGCGTCCTTCTAACATTTCCGCCATGCGGTACAAAATTTGTCCTCGGTTGAATGCGCTACGCTCCGACCATGTACCAAACGCTTTTCTTGCCGCTTGAACAGCATTACGGATATCCTTTTTTGACGACTGGCAAACGTTGGCAATCGGATTTCCGTTTGCGTCCTTCACCACATACGCTCGTCCTGATTCCGTTCTAGGAAATTGTCCGTCGATGTAGATTTTGTATGTTTTTAAGACGTTCATGATAATGTGCTAATGTGTTAATGTGCTAATGTGTTAATGTGCTAATGTGCCAATTTGCTAATAATGGAATTACTTCAAATATGCTTCGAGTCCGTGCAGTCCGCCTTCTCTTCCGAAACCACTTTCTTTGTAACCGCCGAACGGTGAAGCGGGATCAAATTTATTGTAGGTATTTGCCCAAATGACTCCAGCGCGTAATTTGGAAGTCAAATTAAAAATACGCGAACCTTTGTCCGTCCATACGCCGGCCGCTAATCCATACGGTGAATTATTCGCTTTTTGAATGACCTCATCAAGTGTTCTAAAGGTCTGAACGGTTAATACCGGTCCAAAAATCTCTTCTTGTGAAATGACGCTGGATTGTGCGACATTCGTAAAAATCGTAGGTCGGAAATAGAAACCTTTCCCAGGAATCTCACAAGCAACTTGAAACATTTCAGCTCCTTCGTTGATGCCGATTTTTACGTATTTTTCTATGGTTTCCAATTGTACTTTTGAGTTGATGGCACCAATGTCCGTATTCTTATCTAGTGGGTTTCCTACATACAAACTTTGCATGCGTTGTTTCAATTTTCGGACGAGCTCATCTGCAATAGATTCTTGAACATACAAGCGTGAGCCCGCACAACAGACGTGTCCTTGATTGAAGAAAATTCCATTCACAATCCCTTCTACCGCTTGATCGATAGGCGCATCTTCCAATACAATATTCGCCGATTTTCCACCCAATTCTAAACTCACTTTTTTCGCTGTTCCCGCCACCGCTTTTTGAATCAACTTACCGACAGCGGTTGAACCTGTGAAGGCAATTTTATCAATATCCGGATGGTTGACAATCGCCGCGCCTGTATCTCCGTGTCCAGTTACAATATTGACAACTCCTGCTGGCAATCCAGAAGCCTCAATGATCTCAGCTAATTTTAAGGCAGTCAATGATGTGCTTTCCGCCGGTTTCAATACCACGGTATTTCCTGCAGCGAGAGCCGGAGCAATTTTCCAAGCTGCCATCAACAAGGGAAAATTCCATGGAATGATTTGTCCGGCAACGCCAATCGATTGTATATTTCTATGTGGAAAAGCATCTTGCAATTTATCCGCCCATCCGGCGTAATAGAAAAAATGGTTGCATGCCAAGGGAACATCGATGTCCCGAGATTCACGAATGGGTTTCCCTCCATCAAGCGTTTCAATGACAGCTAATTCACGTGCATGCTCTTGCATCAATCGGGCAATTCTGAAGATGTACTTTGCACGTTCTGAGGGCTTCATGACAGACCAAACTTCCACGTATGCTTTACGTGCAGCTTTTACGGCTAAGTCAACATCCGAATCTGATGCCCAAGCGATTTCCGCTAATTTCTCTTCATTCGCTGGATTGATGGAATCAAAGTATTTATTGGAACTTGGTTTTACCCATTTTCCATCGATAAATAGCTCATATCTTTTCTTCAACTGAATGTGTGAAGTGCCTTCTAAGGAAGGAGCATATTCCCAATTGTTCGTAGATTCTGTCATAATTAATCGATCATAAAATAATCCGCTGACTGGTATTTTCCAGTCATTTGTTTCATGTATTGCATCAATACATCGTTCGCCAGGCTACTCGCTCCGAAGCGAAACCATTCGTTACTTAACCATGCCTCACCTAGTATCTCCTTGACCATCACTAAATTATGCAAAGCCAATTTGGATGTGGAAATTCCACCCGCTGGTTTCATTCCCACCATTTTTCCCGTTCGGTCAAAATGATCGCGAATGGCCATTAACATCGTATACGTTACTTGCATCGTTGCTGCCGGTTGAATTTTCCCAGTAGATGTTTTGATGAAATCGGCACCCGCATGTATGGCAATATCGCTCGCGCGACGCACCTGATCTAGTGTTGCTAACTCGCCAGTCTCCAAAATCACTTTTAAGCGTTTGGTTCCGCAAATTTCTTTGATCGCAGCAATTTCATCGAACACAAATTCATGTTCACCAGCCAAAAAATTACCACGTGAGATGACCATGTCGATTTCATCAGCACCTGAATCAATGGCAAATTGGGTGTCCATTTTTTTTACTTCGAAAGGCGCTTGTCCGGATGGAAAAGCGGTAGAAACAGAAGCGATTTTTATGGGTGAGTCCTTTAACGCTTCTCTCGCAACGGAGACCATAATCGGATACACGCACACTGCCGCTACGGTCGGTAATCCGTCATACACATCATGAAGATGTTGTGCTTTGTAGCACATTTGCCTCACTTTATTCGGTGTGTCTTTTCCTTCTAGTGTTGTTAAATCTATCATGGACAGCACCATGGAGAGTCCTTGCAACTTACTTGGTCCTTTGATGCTCCTTGTTTGAAATCTCGATACGCGTTCTTCCACCCCGACTTTATCAATCGTTGGGGAAAGTGGTACTTCAGAAAATAGATTTTTTTGAGCGGTCATGTTGTATCCTTAGCTCAAAAGTAGAAAAAAGAAGGACGTAACTAATTATTCTTCGTCAGAATCGTCATCTTCGTCAGCATCATCAGCCGGTTCTTCAAAATCATCGTCTTCTTCCTCCTCTGCTTCGTCATCTTTTATATCCGCTACTTCATCAAAATCATCCTCTTCGACTTCCGCAACAGGTTTCGCTTTAGGGCTTATTTTGCTCACTTTCACCAAATAGAAGACTTCATCTGTCTCCCAAATGAGTGCATCCAAGGTTTCCCCCGTTGGCGTTTTGATGGATGTTAAATGGTTGATATACCCATCCGGATAGTCCCTGAGAATTTGTTTTTTCTGGTCAATGGATAATTTATCGTAACTGATAATAGCTCTTCTCTTCGACATAGTTTGGTGAATAATTATAAGGCAAAATTAAATTTTTTGTTTTTCCAAAAAACAATCTTGACGAAAATTTTAAATATATTTTTTTAAAATCAAAATGAACTGGATATTAACCCGCTGTTATTGAATAAACAAGCTATCTTTTTTCTCGGGAAAAATAATGAGAACTTGTTCCTACATTTGCACACGAATCCTTATCTTTAACTTATGTCCAAAACAAAATCAGCATTTTTCTGTCAAAATTGTGGTCAAGAAGCCCCAAAATGGCTCGGAAAGTGTCCGTCTTGTCAGGAATGGAATACATTCGTTGAAGAGATTATAGAGAAAACCACGAAACATGTCGTTTCCTTTTCCAAAGAAACAAAAGCAAGTAAACCATTATTAATTCAAGATGTTGAACAAAGTGAGGAAAATCGCATTTTTTTGCAGGACTTCGAACTTAATCGCGTGATGGGTGGAGGAATTGTTTTGGGGTCAATTTCACTTTTAGGAGGAGATCCGGGAATTGGAAAGTCAACACTGTTACTTCAATTAGCCATCAAAGAACGACTGAAAGTATTGTATGTTTCTGGGGAGGAAAGTGACCAGCAGATTCGCATGCGTGCGCAACGACTCGGATTGGAGAACGATCAGTGTTATTTGTTGACTGAAACCAATCTTCAGCAAATTTTAATACAAGCGAATGAAGTTCAACCACAATTATTAGTTATTGATTCCATACAAACACTTCATACAAACACGATTGAAAGTTCACCAGGAAGTGTTGCTCAAGTTCGTGAATGCACCGCAAACCTGCTGCGTTTTGCTAAACAAACCAATATACCTGTATTTCTAATTGGACATATTACGAAAGATGGAATGATTGCTGGGCCAAAAGTTTTGGAACACATGGTGGATACGGTATTACAGTTTGAAGGTGACCGACACCATATTTATAGATTACTTCGTTCAATAAAGAATCGTTTTGGTTCGACGAATGAACTTGGGATTTATTCCATGCAAGGGCACGGACTCGTTCCTGTTGAGAATCCGTCCGAGGTACTTGTTTCAGCAAATGAAGGTTTAAGCGGCGTAGCTGTTGCCTCTATGGTAGATGGTATTCGTCCGATTTTAATTGAAGTCCAAGCGTTGGTTAGTTCTGCCGCATATGGAACACCACAGCGTTCATCAACCGGATTTGACGTCAAACGATTGAATATGTTATTGGCAGTTTTGGAGAAAAGATGTGGTTTCCGATTAGCCGCTAAAGATGTTTTTTTAAACATTGCTGGCGGCATCAAAGTGGATGATCCTGCCATTGATTTAGCCGTGGCGATGGCGATATTATCTTCCAATGCCGATTTGGCCATTCCAAAAACGGTGTCTTTTGCAGCAGAAATTGGTTTATCCGGTGAACTGAGGCCTGTAAATCGATTGGAGCAACGCTTGTCTGAATTGGAAAAGATGGGCTATGAAAAAATTATTATTTCTTCCTATTCTAAAGGAATTGAAAAGAAACACAAGCACATTCAAATTATTCCTTGTGCTAAAATTGAAGAAGTCGTTCGCGCCGTTTTCGCATAAACAATCATACTATGTCAAGATTAGTTCTCGTACCAACACCAATAGGAAATTTAGAAGACATCACCTTGCGCAGTTTGCGCTATTTAAAAGAAGCAGACTTGTTATTTGCGGAGGATACACGTGTAACGTATAAACTTTTAAAACACTATGACATTGCCAAGAAAGTACTGCCTTTTCACGCACATAATGAACACCGTTTTTTAGAAAAAAGCATAGAAATTATCGAGCAACAAAATTGTACGGTGCTTGTTTCTGATGCCGGCACTCCTGGAATATCCGATCCTGGATTTTTACTTGTTCGCGCTTGTGTAGAAAGAGGAATAGAGGTGGAATGTCTTCCCGGACCGACGGCTTTTGTTCCAGCCTTGGTTTCCAGTGGATTTCCCTGTGATAAATTTATTTTTGAAGGATTTCTTCCACATAAAAAAGGCAGACAAACAAGATTAAAATTTTTAGCACAAGAAGCCAGAACGATAGTGTTGTATGAATCCCCGCATCGCTTAGTGAAAACACTCGAGCAAATGATTGAATTCTTTGAGCCAGAACGTCAAGTTGTTGTCGCTCGTGAGCTATCAAAGATGTTTGAGACTTATCATCGCGGAAACGTTCAAGAACAGCTTGCCTATTTTAAAGCGAATCCACCAAAAGGGGAAATCGTTTTATTAATTAAAGGCTTGGAGGACTAAAATCGGTCAAATTCCATTAATTTTGAAGGGTGCAATTTAAAAACGTCATAGGTCAAACTGAATTAAAAAAAGATTTCATTCGGGAAATCAAACATGGCAAAATTGCGCATGCACAACTTTTTATGGGGTCATTGGGCAATGGTGGACTCCCTCTTGCCTTAGCATTTATACAGTATTTGTTTTGCAAAAACCCGACTGATACAGATAGTTGCGGAATTTGTCCTTCCTGTCTGAAAGTACAGGATTTACAGCATCCGGATGTTCATTTTGTTTACCCCGTTGTTCAAGCAATTAGTAAGGTTTCAGATTCCTTTTTAGCAGATTGGCGAAAGCAAGTAAAAGAGGAGCCCTATTTCGATGGTTATACTTGGACAAAACGCATTGATTCGAAGGAGCGGAAACCAATTATTTCAACGGAAGAGAGCGTCGAAATTATTAGAAAATTAAACTTAAAATCCTACGAAGGCGGTTACAAGGTGGTGTTGATTTGGTTGCCTGAGGAAATGAATTCAACATGCTCAAATAAACTCTTAAAGATTTTAGAAGAACCACCGAAGGATACTTTGTTTTTATTGGTCTCCGAAGATCCATCCAAACTTTTAGTGACCATTCAGTCCCGAACACAGTTTGTGCGTATCCCAAGAATTGAAAGCGATTCTTTGACTCAAGAATTAGCCTCGCGCTTTCATTTAGATCAAACGCAAGCAGCGTCAATTACTGCCTTTTCTGAAGGAAATTTCATTCAGGCATGTGATTTTCTCAGTGCTTCGGATGACAAAGGCATTTACCGTGAGCATTTCATACAGTTAATGCGTACTACATACAAAAAAGATGTACTAGGAATGATGCAGTGGGCAGATGGACTAGCAGCAGAAGGCAAGGAACGTCAGAAATTATTTATACAATATGCCTTGCACATGTTCCGCCAAAGTTTATTGTCCAATTACATGGGGGATGTACTGTTGCGTATTTCAACGGAAGAAGAACAATTTTTAAAAAATTTCGCCCCTTTTATCTCCGGAAATAACATCAGTGGCTTCATTGAAACATTTGACGACGCCTATTATCACATTGATCGCAATGCCAACCCGCGCATTCTTTTTACACAGATGTGTTTTCAAACCATGCGATTCATCCATCAAGCATAATTGGTTCATCTGAAATGATTAACTTTACCTAAAAATAAATTATGGGTTGCTCATCATGCAGTAGTGGCGGTGGAATACCGAATGGTTGTAAGAACAATGGTACTTGCAGCAGTGGAGGTTGTAATAAATTGGAAGTGTATGATTGGTTAGCAAATATTGCTTTACCAGCCGGACAAGCGCCTTACGATATTGTAGAAGTAAGATTTAAAAATTCTAGAAAGGATTTTTACCGTAATGCTGCTCATTTAACCTTACAGATTGGGGATTTAGTCATTGTTGACACAGCTCCAGGATACGACGTTGGTGTTATTTCCGTTGTTGGAGAGTTAGCAAGAGTTCAGGTTAAAAAGAAAGCACCCAACTTCAAAGCAATGGAGGCGCGTAAAGTTATGCGCATAGCCAATCAGGAAGAAATCGATAAATGGATTAAAGGAAGGTCACTTGAGAAAGATTTAATGACCCAATCGCGAACTTTAGCCATGAATTTAAATCTCGATATGAAAATATCAGATGTTGAATATCAGGGTGATTTAAGTAAAGCGACGTTTTATTATACGGCAGAGGGACGCGTTGATTTTCGTCAACTCATCAAGGACATGGCAGATAAATTCAGAGTTCGAATTGAAATGCGACAGATAGGAAGCCGTCAAGAGTCCTCCCGTTTAGGAGGCATTGGCTCTTGTGGACGAGAATTATGCTGTTCAACATGGCTCACAGATTTCAGGTCAGTTTCTACATCAGCAGCTCGGTATCAGCAGTTATCATTGAACCCACAAAAACTTGCTGGACAATGTGGGAAGTTGAAGTGTTGTTTGAATTATGAATTGGATATGTATTTAGATGCAATAAAGTCTTTTCCAAAAACAGATACAAAACTACATACAGAAAAAGGGGATGCTTTTCATATCAAAACGGATGTGTTTAAACGCATTATTTGGTACGCATATCCCGGCGAAATGGGTACAATTGCATTGAGTCCAGAGCGTGTTGCGGAAATTAAAAAACTGAACAAAGACGGGGTTAAACCGAAAGACTTACTTGAATTTATAAAAGTAGAGAAAGTGGTTGAAATTGGGTATCAAAATGTTGTTGGACAAGATAGTGTCAACCGTTTTGAGAAGAGTTTCACGAAGAAAAAACGTCCAAACAACAACAACAAAAAACGCAATCCTAACGGTCCAAATGCGACTTTGGAAGGTTCTAATGTAAAAGGAAACAGACCCCAAAACTTAGGACAGCCAAGAGGAAATAACCCGCAATCCAACAAGGGGAGCAACGGTGAGAATAAGCCAACTAATTCCGAGAATCTAGGTCAAAACAAAGGAAATAATAATGCACAGAGCTAGTCTATTTTTCGTGTTGTGTTTGCTTCTTTTTTCCTGTAAAGAGGATTCTTTTTACACGAAATCATATTCATTTTCAAATCAAATTTGGAGGCAGGAAGTAAAGCCCGTTTTCAAAGTGGATATTCAAGACACCAGCATTCTATACGATTTTGTGGTTACCATTCGGACCACTACGGATTACGCATACAATAATCTTTGGGTGTTTTTAAATACAAAACCACCTCACGGACAAGAAGTTCGTGAACCGTATGAGATAAAAACGACTTATCCAGATGGGAATTGGATTGGAAATAAAACGGGGACGGTTGTTGAACATGAATTAATATTCAAAAGACGAAAAGTTCCATCTAAGGGAATGTATATCTTTACTTTTGAGCAGGCGATCACTCAGAAAACAGTCGACGAAGTATTGGATATTTCGATGGAAGTAAAAAAAGCAATTGAATAAGATGCGCTTTAGACGTTTAACGACAGAGGAGTTGTTTGCATTAGAAACAGAATTCAAACAATTCTTAATTATCTCAGAACAGTACGACGAAGAATGGCGCATATTAGTAAAAACAAACCCGGAAAAAGCCGAGGAGTTTATTGCTTTATTCAGCGATCTTGTGTTAGAAAAAGTGTATCGTCAGATAAGCTATCTTGTGCATTTCAGCGACTCCATGGTCTCCTTTTTTGATGTTCGGAATAATCCACTAAAGGCATGCCACATCAAGCGTACCGACAATCTTCCACTTCAAGATGAGCAGGTGTTACAGGAAGTACTTGTAGGACATTATGATCAACTATCTTTTTACATTGGAGAAAAGAATCTGGTAAAAGAGAAAGCGGATGAAGTTTATGATTTAATCCGAAAAGGAAGCGAGGCTTGCGAAGAAGCATATTTTCTTAAATACACAGAACATTTTACAAGAATTTAAAAAATTCAAAGGTGAGGGCATCTTTTTTTGCTTTTCTCCGTTTATAAACATAAATTTGACTATTAATTGCCTTAACTATTGTTAACTATGAAAACATTCAAGTTCGCTTTTATTGGATTAGCTCTCGTATCTTTATTCAGTGCATGTATTGAGCACGAAGTAATTCCACCACCATCGAATAAAGTAGATTTAAACGCAAGCATAGTTGGATATGTGAATGGGACACAATTTGAACTAACTCAAAATGTGAATGGATATAATGCAACAACCTTGGATACCGCTGTTGTTCTTGCTTCACCTGCACTTTCTAAAGTCATCTATTCTTCAACGATATTCTCAAATCAAAATGCTCAAGCATTGAGTTTGATGTTTGGTACACTTGATTATGATGCTTCTGCGAATACGGAGCCGACGTTAAGCATGTTTAACGACTGGACAATGACAAATTCTGGAATACCCATTTTATTCAAGGACAAAGCGACGATGGTCGCTCAAAGCGTTGATGGTGTTCAAGTAACTTACACGGACAACACTGGAAAAGTTTGGTACTCTAGAGAAACTGACCCAGGTCAAGTTGCAAATTTCACGATATTGAAACAAGCTTCTGACGGAACAGGTGATTATTCCTTGTTCGAAGCTACATTTTCGTGTAAAGTTTGGTATGTTGATCCTCAAACAAGTGTTGCATCTTCATTAGACATCACCAATGCCAAGTACCGCGCTTGGTTTAAAAGGTAGTTCTACCCATGAGTGAAGTCCTAAAGATAGCAATTATCGGCGATTACAACTTCACCTACAACGCGCATCACGCGACGAATTTATCTTTGGACCACGCATCTGATTTTCTTGAAACAGAAGTAAATTATTATTGGATTAAAATCAATGAAGCGATTCAACACAAACGTGTTTATTTCGAGCAATTTGATGGGATCTGGATTGCACCAGGACCTTTTCTGAATCACTTCTTTCTAAATGGCGTGTACAAATTAGTATTAGAATCCAATGTGCCTGTGTTTTTAACAGGTGAGGGATACAAGTACTTTTTCGAGTACCTCATTTCCACGCATCAACTAAATCCTTATGGTGAAAAGTTGATTTCAGATAACCTAATAGAAGGAAATCAATTTGAACGTGTAACCATTTACCCCAAGACGAAGGATGTGGAAAAGTTGTATGAAAACTGCAATCACACAGAGCTTAGTTCCTCGCGCTTCAGCTTGTACCCACAGCTAACCGATCAATTGAATGGATATTTGATTGATATTGAAGCTACAAATCAGTTTGATGACCCAGAGATTGTCACCTTGAAGAACCACCCCTTTTTTATGGCCTGTAGTTTTTGTCCGCAAATCTCCTCCACTAGAGATTTACCTCATCCCTTGATTTACACTTTCTTAAAAATGGCAATTGAACTTTCTTCCTCAAAGTTCAGTCAATTGGTTTAGTGCCGAATAGTATAACAGGCATCTCGTTGGTTTTTTAAAAATCTCTTCAAGTAATTTACCGTAAGCAACGATTTGCTCCATATGGTTCTGGTTTATCTTACCCGTTTTAAAATCAATCACAAGAACCTCGTTCGTTTTCACAAAAACTTTATCTGGTTTCTTTACATCATTTTCTCCGGCTAAAACAACTTGTTCGTTGAACGATTTTTCTATGTTTAACAGGTAATTACCCTCTTCCATTTTCTGCCAAAACGCTCGTGCACAATCGCGTAAACGCGTTTCGTTTTTTTGCTCAATTTGTCCCGTGTTCAGCAGATTGACTAACACCGCATCAGTGTCTTGCACGGCTTCACAGAGGGACATCAACAAGTGAAAATCATTCCCAAACTGTTGTTCATCCAACTGCACTTCCGATTCTTCTTGAAACACTTTCTTAAACACGATGTCCGGATACCACAGGCGCTGACTAAAATCAACCGGAACATACAAATTGTTGACTTCGCTTTTCGGTTTCACCACGACTTCTGTCTGGCCAATTTGCAACAAGCCATCATCATTCATTCCCAGATTCATCGCTTCTAATTGATCGTGAATCATTGCGCCAAATTTCACTTTGTCAAAATCATTGATGGCATATAACCTGAGTTCAGGTCGTGTCATTCCGACATAGAAAAGATTCATTTTATCCAAAAGGATCAAATTATTTTCCTCATTCGCGAATTGGACTAATTCCGGAATCTGTTGATTTTTACCTGGAAATGCATAGAGCATTTTATCCCGTATTTCCATCAAGTATTTGGCCTTCGAGTTCATCGAAATATTAAAATCCATATTAGGAATAATCACGATGGGGAACTCTAGTCCTTTTGATTTGTGAATCGTCATGATTTTTAATGCTGATTGAGTATCAGGCATCTGTAAAGCAATTTTGTCCTTTTGTGCGTCAAAATATTCAAGGAAATGGTGAATATCCGTTTGACGAGCAAGCTGAAATCCATATATGACATCCATAAAATGATGCAGGTAAGGTTCTTTTGTTTCTTGCCAATCCATCAACAGCATAAATTTCTGAACCAAGTCATAGACACTTTCGTACGTCGTAAAAAACGATGAAGTTCCGCCAAAATGCTCGATCAAAAACCGCGTATCGTTAAAAACTCGGATGGGTTTGTCATCCTTTTGAATCACTTCGAAATACGAGAGGTAATCCGCTGTCGTGTAGGTGCCTTTTATCCTAAAATACAATTCCGCAAATCGTTTCGACTCGGTAGTTTTTTTAGGAGAGGAGCGTCTTCTAAGGTAAGAAAGAATCAGTTGAACTTGCGCATCCTTTGAAACCAAGAGTGAATCTTGCGAAACAACTTGAATCTTTCGCTCTGTCAGTCCAATTGCCAATTCATTGCCAAGTTTATTTGTCTCTGTTAAAATACAGATGTCACCAAGTTCAAATCCAGCTTGAACACTTTCCTCCACAAAGCCAATGACTTTCTCTAATCGCTCTTCAAAGGTCAAAGAATGCTTGATGGATTCAATATGAATGTACCCATTTTTCGTTTTCTCAGCTTGCTGTTTTAGTCCGTGGTAAAAATGCGCCATGGAGTCTGGTAACTTTTTGGCCAATCCTTCAAAAAGGACATTGTTAAATTCTACAATTTCTTTCGCAGAACGATAGTTTGAATGCAAGTCTCTTTTCAACCCGCTTCGAGCAAGTTTTTTGCTTTTGTCCGCAATGAGCGGATCATTTTCAGGATTGTAAATCGATGGCAAACTCACGAATTGTTCTGCCAATCCGTTGTTGAACCGATAAATGGATTGTTTCGCATCTCCAACGATTAAATTCCAACGGTTGTGTGCTAAGGACTCCAGCATCAAGGGAATTAAATTCAACCATTGAAGACGAGAGGTGTCTTGGAATTCATCCAACAGAAAATGTTCAAATCGCACACCTAATCGTTCATAAATATAAGGCGCTTCCTCATCCTTTACGAGCTTACTAATTAACTTATTAAATTCAGAAATTCGAATCAATTGCTCCTCATTCATCATGTTTTTCAATTGATTTCCAACATGTTGCAGGAGCGCCATGTTAAAGAAATTCTTTCGGTAAAGTTCAATCAAATTGTATGAAGCTAAATCCTTCATGTAGCGGTCATTCAACTGAACAATGTCCTGTTTTAGGGACGATGGGATGTTCAGTTTAGAACCATCCTCCATGAGTGTCAAAAAAGACTCGGAAAACAAGCCATCACCTTTATAACTTATTTTTGGAAATTCATTTTCTACGTTCAGTTTTGTGAAATTTGCAAGCGTTGTTCCTTTGCCTGGAATATCTTCCAATTTTAAGTCCAACTGAAAAAATGCATCGTGTACCCGTTTCGCTTCGATTAATAGCGATGATAGAATTTGATTTCGGTCCTCAAATAAACGTTTATAATTTCCTTTTGTGAGTTCTAGCTGTAATAAATGTTGGATTTTTTCCGTGTTTTTTTCCTGGCTCAACATTCCAGAAAATTCAATCAACTGCTTGCGGAAATTCCAACTATTTCCTTCTTCTAGGTTTGCCCTAGCATATTGATACATCCACTCTGAAAGGTCCTCTGTCCCCGGCGCGCCTAATTGATTCATCAATAAATCTACCACATCCTCGATGACTTGCTTTTCATTTAAAATCACCTCAAAATCTGCCGGCAAATCTAAATCGCGGGAAAAAGAACGAATGAGTCGCAAATTGAATTTATCAATCGTCGAAACGTGAAAATCTTCATACGCATGCAAGATTCCCTCCAAAGCCAACTTACTTCTTCGCACTAGTTCAGCACTAGAAAGTCCGGTTTGAACCTCCAATTCTTTTTTTATGTTTGCTACTTTCGAATTCTCAGAATCCTCATGCGCAATACCAAACAAGGTCGATAGAATTCGTTCTTTCATTTCACTCGCCGCCTTGTTCGTAAAGGTCATGGCGACGATACTTTTGTATTTTCGCTTAAATTGAGCATCCATGAGTAAAATACTCAGGTATTCCAATACCAATTGATGCGTTTTTCCTGACCCAGCCGAGGCACTTAAAACACTGAGGGGATGGATATTTCGATCAATTTTCTGCATGTATTAACTAATAATTTATATTTTAAAGGAATGTTCTGAGGATTCTTTAAAATTAAGAACAAAATTTGATTGTTTTGGGTTAAATTTGTTGCATGAAGAAAATCCTTTTTTTAGCAGTCATTGCACCAATTCTTTGGAGCTGCGATCCTGATGACCCCAAACCAGTAGATCCGGTAACGGAAACAGTGAAGGTTACGATTAATCCTACATACGGAACTCAAGCGTTTTACATGGATTCCGTGTACACCACAGGTGAGGGATACAAGGTAAAGTTTACGGAATTGACGTGTTATTTTACCCTATTGGGAAATGGAACGAATCAATTAATCGAGGCGGCATTATTCAATTTCCGTGAAACTGGATCTCTGTTGACTTCAGGCGCTGGTGATCACCTAAATTTCTCCAATTTTTCGGGGAAAATTGGCGTGGACACGAGTTTAAATCACCTCGATCCTTCGGCCTTTCCTAATGATAGTCCATTAAACATTAGCAATGCTGGACCCATGCATTGGGGTTGGAATCCGGGCTATATCTTCATGAATATTGAAGGAAAAGTAGATAC
This sequence comes from Chryseobacterium gleum, assembly GCA_945860065.1. Taxonomy (GTDB): domain Bacteria; phylum Bacteroidota; class Bacteroidia; order Flavobacteriales_D; family Crocinitomicaceae; genus UBA952. The sequence goes on from CAMAPI010000004.1 coordinate 56,897, forward strand.
CATTATTGACGCTACAAATAATTTAGATTTGAGCTTCAGTTTTCATGTTGGAACAGATTCTTATTTACAAGCATTCAACTTCGATAATGTAACTTGGCAAGACAAAGGAAATAAGGTTTGGGAAGTGCCTTTGAAATTAGATTTGGCTTATTTCTTATCCAACCCAATGAGTTCCATCAACTTGAAAGACGAACACCTTACGCACACTGGTGCTGGTCAAGAGACTCTTACCCAAAAGGTAATTCAAAATTTTAAAAATGCCTTAACCGTGTACTGATGAAGTTTTTTCTATCTGTTTTACTTTTATTCGTTTTTGCTGCTTGTCGAAAAGACAAAACGGATTTTACACCTGCGCCGTACACATTAAAAATACCATCCCATTTTCCAGACATGATAATCCCGGCTGATAATCCCATGACGGTAGAGGGAGTTGAACTTGGACGCTATCTTTTTTACGAAAAACAACTAAGTGGGGATAATTCCATGAACTGTGCGACCTGTCACATGCCACAAAATTCCTTTTCAGATAATAATCAATATTCCGTTGGAATTGATGGCTTATTTGGAAATCGTCAATCGATGGCCTTAATCAATATCGGTTGGGAAAATTACTTTTTTTGGGATGGACGTAAAACGACGTTAGAGTCACAGATCATTGAACCAGTTGTCAATCCAATCGAACTGCATCAATCGTGGAAAGATGCCATTCATAAACTAAACGCCGATGTCAAGTACCGCAATCGCTTTTTTAAAGCCTTTGGTGAAGAAGGAGTCGATTCAGTGAAAGCAGCAAAGGCCATTGCACAATTTATTCGCACCATGATTTCGAGTGAATCGAAATTTGATGTCATGTACAAATTCGAGAACAATTTGGCCTTGAATTCTTCTGAGCAAGCAATGCTTTCTACCGTCGATTTAGACGAGTGGGCTGGCTATGACCTTTTCAAAAGTTTAAATGGCGCCGATTGTTTTCATTGTCACAATGGACCATTAATGCGGGTAAAGAAATTTAGCAACAACGGACTAGACGCCACATTTAGTGATTTAGGAAGGGGTGGTGTGACACAGAATCCAGAGGAATACGGAAAATTTAAAGTCACAACGCTCCGTAATATTGCTTTGACTGCGCCGTATATGCATGATGGACGTTTTTCCACACTTGACGAGGTGATCGAACACTACTCTAGTGGTATTCACATGAGTCCAACCATCGACCCACTAATCGAATTCGCCAATCAAGGTGGTGTTCAATTAGACACGCAAGAAAAGTACTTGTTGAAGAAATTTTTATTAACCCTAAGCGACTACAATTTCATCAATAATCCATCCTTTAAAGACCCGAATTAATGGCAGAGAACACGAGACTAACAACAGAAGAGAAAGCGTTAAAAATCAACTTAACACCGGACATCTATGGTTGTTTTGCGGAGATTGGTGCTGGTCAAGAAGTCGCTGCCAACTTTTTCAAAGCAGGTGGAAGCTCGGGTACCATCGCCTTCACGCAGTCAGCCTATGACATGAAAGTGTCAGACTCCATGTACGGAGAAACCATTCGTTATGTATGTGAAGAGCGTTTAACAACCATGTTGGAAACAGAGTTTTTACACCTTCAAGACATTTTACCTGTCAAAAATAAAGAGTCCCGGTTCTTTGCTTTTTGTAATACGGTAGAATCACTGAATTACCATAAAACAAATCAAGGTCAAGGTTGGGTAGGTATGCGCTTTCAGTTGGGAATTGATAAAAAACCTAACAATGTTGTGTTGCACATCAAAATGCACGACAATAGTCACAAAGCACAGCAAGAGGCCTTAGGGATTCTCGGTGTTAATTTAATCTATGCTTGTTATTTTCAGTCGACAGACATCGATGAATTCATCAATGGAATTGTTCACCGTCTACCAAGAGACCGAATGGAAATCGACATGTTACGCATTTCGGGACCAGACTTTGAAGAAATGGACAACCGCATTATTGCGTTAAATTTAGTTCGACGAGGAATCACCAATGCAACGATGTTCGACTTGGCGAAAAATGTCATGCAGCCATCTACCGCATTGTATAAAAAGAACATATTATTGATGCGTGGACGTTTTCGTCCAGTGACGAAAGTGCACATCGATATGATTGAAAATGCACGAAAAGAGTTTTTGAAGGAAAACCGGGTGAAGGAAGAGGATTTGGAAGTAGTATTTGAGTTGACCTTAAAAGATTTAACGGCAGATGGAAAAATCTCTGACAAGGATTTCCTAGATCGATCAGAACTTCTTGGCTCACTAGGCTATACGGTAATGATTTCAAATTATTTGAAACATTACAAAATGTTGGAGTACTTATCGGCTATTGCGAAAGGAAACCTCGTTGGTGTCATTATGGGTGTGTATAATCTGCATGTTATTTTCGATGAGAAATATTACGACAACTTGCCCGGCGGTTTGTTAGAAGCATTCGGAAGAGGATTTGGCCATAATGTGAAACTCTATGTTTATCCCGCAATCAATGTCGAAACTGGTGATCTTTATGGATTGAATAACATCAAGTTACCAGAAAATTTAATCGGACTTCTCGCCTACATGCAAGCAAATGATAAAATTGCTGCCATTCCAAAATACAACGAACGTCTTTTACACATTCTATCGGATGATGTATTGAGTAAAATCAAATCTGGAGTAGTAAGTTGGGAAGATGACGTACCTTATGAGGTAGTGCAAGCCATTAAGTTTTTTGAATTATTCGGCTACCAGAAAAAAGCAATTCTGAACTAATGCCTCACATCAAAAATGCCTTGATTCGTTTTCGCATCATCGATCGGATGCTCCGTAACAAATACAAGCCATTTCCAAGTAAACAAGACCTTCGCGCGGCATGTGAAGAATCTCTTTATGGCTCAGATGATGGAAATAACATCTGTGATTCAACCATAGAAAAGGACATGTTTAACATGAAAATGGAACATGATGCTCCGATAAAATACAGCAAACTTCACAAAGGATATTTTTATGAGGACCCTATCTTTAGTATAAACGATATTCCCTTGTCCGAAGACGAATTGAGTTCGATTAGGTTCGCCGTTAAAACCTTGCAACAATTCAAGGAAGTTCCCTTTTTTCAACAGTTTGGAAATGCCATTGATAAAATTGTTGACCGTGTTTCGATTGGCGGAAATCCCGAGGATGAGGACATCCAGAAATATGTCCAGTTTGAATCGGTGGTCTCCAGTGGTGGAAATGAGTTTCTTCCGATCATTTTGGAAGCGATTCGAGGAAAAAAAATGCTTTGGTTTATCTATGCGAGTTTTGTCAAAGGAGTAGAGAAACCAAGAAAAGTATCTCCACTTTTTCTGAAAGAGTATCGAAATCGCTGGTACCTCATCTGTTTTGACAAATTGAAAAATGACATTGTTACGTATGCTTTGGACCGCATGCAAGAACCAAAAATTCTGGAGGACGAGTCTAGTTTGCCTGTCGATTTTCAAGCAGCGTTGTATTTCCAAGACACCATAGGTATTACCTCCTACAAAGGAAAAGCCGAGCGTATTGTCATCAAAGCAAATAAGATCGCTGCGAAGTATATTGCCTCACAACCCTTTCATCAATCGCAAAAACTTACGAGTGAATCGGCAGATTTTTGTATGTTTGAATTAAACGTATTAGTTTCCGAAGAATTCATCCGAAATTTGCTCGGATATGCAGGAGAGTTAGAAATACTAGAACCCAAAAGTTTGCGTAAATCTATGGCTGAACGAGCGAAACAGCTAAATAAATTATATAAATCAAAATAAGTAATTAACGATAAAGGTGAAAGCATTATGGAAATTGTAAAAGAACTCATTAATGGCGTTTGTCGAATTACCTTAAATCGACCAACGGTCTTCAATTCATTCAATAAAACCATGGCTTTACAACTCCAAGATGTCTTGGATGATTGTGCCGTCAATTCAGAAATTCGATCGGTTCTGATTACCGGTGAAGGAAAAGCATTTTGTGCCGGACAAGACTTAGCTGAGGCTATTGACCCTGAAGGACCTGAATTGAAATCCATCGTTCGAGATCACTACAATCCGATTATCATCAAAATCAGAGAATTGGAAAAACCAGTAATCGCCGCTGTTAATGGCGTCGCTGCAGGAGCTGGAGCAAATATTGCGTTGGCGTGTGACATTGTTGTCGCAAAAAAGACCGCGTCCTTCATACAAGCATTTTCCAAAATCGGTCTAATTCCAGATTCTGGCGGAACGTATTTTTTACCCCGATTGATTGGCATGCAAAAGGCAATGGCACTAATGATGACGGGTGACAAAGTATCAGCAGATGATGCAGAACGCATGAATATGATTTATAAAGTTTTCGAAGATGAGTCCTTTGAAGAAGAAGCGATGAAACTTGCTGAAAACCTCGCTTCCATGCCTACACGTGGACTTGGCTTAACGAAAAAAGCAGTGAATTTAGGCTTATTTAATTCGCTGGAAGATCAATTAGATGTGGAGGAAAATTTACAAACAGAAGCTGGTGAAACGGATGATTTCATGGAAGGTGTGAACGCATTTATTCAAAAACGTCCAGCAGTATTTAAAGGAAGATGAGTAAAATAATTGGAGTAATAGGAGCTGGAACAATGGGTTCTGGGATTGCACAAGTGGCAGCGCAATGTGGACATTCCGTTTTTTTAATGGATGCCCATATTGAACAATTGGATCGCGCGAAAACTGGAGTTTCCAAATCTCTGGATAAATTGGTAGAAAAAGGGAAATTCACCTCTGAACAAAAAGAGCGTATTGAGGCTAATATGAACTACGTACATCAACTAGAAGCACTTTCCAATTGCGATTTGATTATCGAAGCAATTGTAGAGAAAATGGAAGTCAAACATTCGGTGTTTTCTTCTTTGGAAAAAATCGTTTCAGCAGATTGTATATTAGCGAGCAACACCTCTTCCCTATCCATTGCATCTATCGGATCCTCCTTAAAAAAAGCAGACCGTGTGATTGGTATTCACTTTTTCAATCCGGCAACGATTATGCCATTGGTGGAGATTATTCCTGCCGTTCAAACGAGTAACGAGACGACCACGCAAGTGGTGGAATTAATTAAAAGTTGGGGGAAAACCGTTGTTTTATGTAAAGACACACCCGGATTCATTGTTAACCGTGTTGCGCGTCCGTTTTACGGAGAAGCATTGCGCATTTACGAAGAAGGACTCGCAGATTTCGCGACCATCGATTGGGCGATGACACATTTTGGTGGATTTAAAATGGGTCCATTTACGCTCATGGATTACATTGGAAACGACGTGAATTACGCAGTGACTGAATCGGTATTCCAAGCATTTTATTACGACCCACGATTTAAACCATCTTTTACACAAAAGCGACATAGCGAAGCGGGATATTACGGACGAAAATCAGGTCGTGGATTCTTCGATTATAGTGAAAATGCCGCAATCCTTAGTCCAAACATGGATGAAACTCGTGGAAAAGAAATCTTTGAACGCGTTCTCGTAATGTTGATTAATGAAGCCATCGACGCTGTGTTCATGCAAGTTGCATCGGTTGAGGACATCGACTTAGCGATGACAAAAGGCGTGAATTATCCCAAAGGATTGTTAGCGTGGGCAGATGAACTAGGACTAGACTGGGTTTTAGATAAATCCAACGCGCTTTTCGATGAATATGGAGAAGATCGCTATCGTCCAAATGCTTTATTGAAACGCATGGTAAAATCGGGAAGTAAATTTTATTTATAGTCAGACGATAAACACTATAAATTACCACTGAATAATGTTATTTTTGCATTCTAATTTATATTAAATGGCTTATTTATTTACATCAGAATCCGTTTCTGAAGGACACCCAGATAAAGTTTCAGATCAAATTTCGGATGCCTTAATTGATCATTTCATGGCATTTGATCCAAGCTCTAAAGTAGCTTGTGAAACACTTGTTACAACTGGACAAGTAGTCTTAGCTGGTGAAGTGAAATCAACTTCCTACCTAGATGTACAAGCAATTACACGCGAAACGATTCGTAAAATTGGGTACACGAAATCAGAATACATGTTTGACGCAAATTCTTGTGGGATTTTCTCTGCATTGCACGAACAGTCTTCGGATATCAACCAAGGAGTTGAACGTTCAAATCCAGAAGACCAAGGTGCGGGTGACCAAGGAATGATGTTTGGTTACGCAACGATTGAAACAGACAATTACATGCCGATGGCATTGGATCTTGCACATAAGATTTTACAAGAGTTATCATACATTCGCAACAATGAATTATCCTTGATTCCTTATTTGCGTCCAGATGCAAAATCGCAAGTAACGATTGAGTACTCTGATGACAATGTTCCTCAACGTATTGATACCATCGTTGTTTCTACACAGCATGATGATTTTGATTCAGAAGCGACGATGTTGGCGAAAATCAAAAAAGATATCATCGAAATCGTTATTCCACGTGTGAAAGCGAAATTGAAACCAGCATTACAAGCATTGTTTAACGACGCGATTACGTACCACATTAATCCAACTGGAAAATTTGTAATCGGTGGTCCACACGGAGATACAGGATTAACAGGACGTAAAATCATCGTAGATACATACGGTGGGAAAGGTGCACACGGTGGTGGTGCATTTTCTGGAAAAGATCCATCGAAAGTTGACCGTTCTGCTGCGTATGCAACGCGTCACATTGCGAAAAACGTAGTAGCTGCTGGACTTTGTGATGAGATTTTAGTACAAGTTTCGTATGCGATTGGAGTGGCTGAACCTTGTGGAATGTATGTAAACACATACGGTACATCTAAAGTAAACATGACAGATGGAGAAATTGCTGATAAAATCAGCGAGATTTTCGACATGCGCCCATACTTCATCGAGCAACGTTTGAAATTGAGAAATCCAATTTATCAGGAAACAGCTGCTTACGGACACATGGGACGTAAAAACGAAATCGTTACGAAATCGTTTAAAGCACCAGACGGGTCTACAATCACTCGAGAAGTCGAATTGTTTACTTGGGAGAAATTAGATTACCTAGATAAAGTGAAAGCCGCATTTGGCTTGTAAAATAGTAAGATCCCGGTTCATTGAATCGGGATTTTTTTTCGATTAAAAACAATGAACATGTCAACTTTCAGAACCATTTGGACTACAGAAGACCGCTATGTTGAGGTCATCGATCAACGTGTCTTACCACATGAATTGGTTAACGTCAAATTAATGAATTACCGAGATGCAGATTTAGCTATTCGCAGTATGACCGTTCGTGGTGCGCCACTCATCGGAGCGACGGCCGCTTACGGAATTTACCTGGCTGTTCGCGAATTAATTGAAGAACAACGCGATGGTGCATTTTTAGATGAAGCCTTCGAAGTCTTGCGCGCTTCGCGTCCAACAGCTGTGAATCTTTTCTGGGCCTTGGACCGCATGCGTGCGGCCTTAGACGAAGCAGATGATTTCCTGCAGACGGCTTGGGAAGAAGCAAGGAGAATTGTGGACGAAGACATTGAAACGTGTCGCATGATTGGTGTACACGGACTTCCCATCATCGAAGAACTTTCGAAAGCGAAAAACGGGGATACCGTAAACATATTGACACATTGTAACGCTGGAATGCTTGGATGCATCGAATGGGGAACGATTACCTCACCCATTTATCAAGCGAAAGCAAAAGGAATTAAGGTTCATGTTTGGGTGGACGAAACACGTCCGCGTAACCAAGGTTCCAACTTAACCGCCTATGAATTAACGCGTCATGGAATTGATCACACATTAATCGTCGACAATACAGGTGGACACCTCATGCAACACGGAATGGTCGATATGGTCATTGTTGGCACGGATCGCACCACCAGAAATGGCGATGTTGCCAATAAAATAGGAACCTATTTAAAAGCCTTGGCGGCGAACGACAATCACATTCCATTTTACGTAGCTTTACCCTCAACGACTTTGGACATGACTATCCGTGACGGATTGACGGAGATTCCTATTGAGGAACGCGACCAAAACGAAGTGAAATACATCCAAGGAAAACGCAGTGATGGTCAAATTGACCGTGTTTTGATTTGTCCAGAAACTACGAATGCAGCGAATTACGGATTTGACGTAACACCTGCTCGTTTGGTAACAGCGCTTATCACAGAACGCGGTATTTGTCCAGCGAACGAAGCGGGAATCATTTCCTTGTTTCCAGAATTTACTGAATCATGAAAAAAATACTTTTCTTCCTTTTCGTATGCGCGAGTTCTGCTCAGGCCCAACTTGACGGACTTTGGCATAGTTCCTTCCAAGTAGCTGGGAAATCGTTGTTAATGGACCTTGACATCAGGGGAATTGGACGAGATGGATCCGTTTCGGTGATCCTTCCCGATCAACCACAGATCAAACCTCAGGAGATGGCTGTGTATTCTCTGTTCATCGATAGTTTGTATTTCCGCTGGGACCGAATTGGACTCAGTTTTTCCGGTAAGTTAAAAAACGATAGTCTGAAAGGAATCATGAAACAAAGTGGACTTGAATGGCCTGTTATATTTACAAAAGCGGAACAAGAACGCATTGAAGTTTCCGGTCGTCCACAAGATCCCGTAGGTCCATTTTCCTACGAGGAAAAGGAGCTTGAAATCAAAAATAAACACATCAAAATAGCCGGGACACTCACTTTGCCGAAGGAGACTAATTTCCCAATACTTATCTTAGTATCTGGTTCGGGTCAACAGGATCGAGACTGCGAACTGCTAGGACACCAACCGTTTTGGGTCCTGGCTGATTATTTAAGTAAAAATGGAATAGCTGTTTTTCGCTATGACGACCGTGGTATCGGGAAAAGTACAGGAGAGTTTGGTTCGTCAACGGAAACTGACTTCACCAGTGATGTATTATCCATTTTCACTTACCTAAAGAAAAAATATCCCGGACATCCAATTGGTATTTATGGTCACTCTGAAGGTGGGATTATTGGCCTAAGAGCAGCAGCAAAACAAAAAGAGATCAAGTTTTTAATTGAATCCGCATCGGTTGGTACGAATGGGAAAGATGTGTTGGTTCATCAACAATACGACATTCCAATCGCAGCAGGAATGAGCGAAGAAGAAGCAAAATGGAATGCTCGTTTATTCGAGGAGGCCTCCAACATTGCATTAAAAACGGAAACGGTTTCCTTTCTAAAGGACTATGAAATCTGGTTGTCCACGGTATGGGAGAAACTACCATCCTCCTTCAAAGAAGATAAAACGATGAATGACATGGCTACAGAAATGAGCGTCTTCATCAACAGTGACTGGGCAAAAGAATTTCTTAGTTATCAAGCTACAGATTATTTAAAAAATGTGGAACTACCAATACTCGTCATTAACGGTAAAAAAGACATTCAAGTTCGTTGGGAAGAAAGTCAAACTGGATTTAAGAAATCCATGAATCCAAATACCTTAACACGTTCAACATTTAAGTCGTATGACGACTTGAATCACCTTTTACAACCCTGTATAAAATGTAATATCTCGGAATACGCAACGATTGAAACCAGTATGAGTCCAATCGTCATGTCAGATATATTATCTTGGATAAAATCATTGAAATAATGGGGAAATCAGTGGTGATTATAGGGGCTACAGGCCTAACGGGGAACGCGTTGCTACAGGAATTACTATGCTCAGCAGAGGTGACAGAAATCCGCATTTTTGTTCGAAAAACAATAGCGAGATTACCTGAAAAAGTAACACAAATCATTACGGATTTCAGTGATTTTTCGTTGTTAAAGGACCAAGTTATTGGTGATGTAATTTATTGCTGCGTTGGCACAACAAGAAAAAAAACACCCGATTTAACTGACTATCGCAATATTGATTTCGGAATTAACATCGGAATGGCGAAGTTGGCCAAAGAAAATGGGATTCCGACCGTACATTTAATCAGTGCGATTGGATCCTCAACAAAATCGCGCATTTTTTACAACAAACTGAAAGGAGAAATTGAGGAGGAGATGAAAGCTTTATCATTCAC